>JAISNV010000001.1:300000-492815 GCA_031276035.1 Bacteroidales bacterium
ATAAATCTCCGGAAATTATTATGAGTCTGGATTCCAAAACGGCACAATTAGTTTTAGCCTTTGCTATATTATTTTCGATCTCAAATTTCGTTTTCTAATTATGAGTGAAGAAATAAACATCAACAATATAGAAGATGACAGTTCGAAAACAATAACCGGCAAAACATCCGGATTCCCCAGTCCTGCCGGCGACTATCTCGCTATCGGCATTGATCTTAACAAAGAACTCGTTAAACAGCCTGCCGCAACATTTTTCGGGAAAGCAAAGGGTAATTATACCGATAATTTCGGCATATACAATAATGATATTCTTATAATTGACAAATCGTTACAACCCAGAAACAATGATATAGTTGTATGTTATATCGACGGTGAATTTACATTAAGAAAAATTAATTTTGAGAAGAATAAAATATTCCTTAGCGATAATGTAAATAAGAAAATTCTTTTGAATGATAATATTATTATCTGGGGAGTAGTAACATATTCAATCAGAGAGTTAAGAACGGATAATTAAATTTATAGAATAATATAATGATATGAAACGGGTAGTCATATCGAATATAGCAAGATAGATTTCATCAACCGGTAGATTCCTGATTTTTGAAATATTTCATTTAATTCGAAATGATAAATATCGACCCTAAACCCTTATAATTTGAAAGTATGAAATACTTCGCTTTAGTTGATTGCAACAATTTTTTCGTTTCATGTGAAAGAGTCTTCAGACCCGATTTAAATAATCGTCCGGTGGTAGTACTTTCAAACAACGACGCTTGCGTTATTGCGCGCAGTAACGAAGCAAAAGCTCTGGGAGTTAAGATGGGAGAACCCATGTTTAAGACAAGCGGTTATTTGAAGTCAAAAAACGTTGTTTTATGTTCCTCAAACTACGAACTTTACGGCGATATGTCGATGCGAGTTATGACTTTATTGAAACAATTTGCTCCCGATATTGAGGTTTATTCCATTGATGAAGCTTTTCTCAATCTTAGCGGATTGGATAAAACACATGATTTGCTCGAATATGGAAAGAAAATCTCTGAATTTACGACACGATCTACCGGAATTCCGGTAAGTATAGGCATTGCGCCTACAAAAACACTTGCCAAATTGTGTAATAATTATTCTAAAAAAAATCCGAAAACAGCCGGAGTAAGTTTGTGGAAAGACAAAGTTTATTTTAATAATTTATACGACACGCATGAGGAGTTATTAAAAAATACTGATATAGGCGATGTTTGGGGAATCGGAAGGAAATTAAAAGACTTTCTAAATTCACATAACATTTATAATGTTTCGGATTTTGTAAGACAGGATAGGGAATGGGTACGAAAGAGTATGAAAATATCAACCGAAAGAACCTGGCGTGAATTACACGGCGATGCCTGTATAGGGCTTGAAAATCATGACGAAGCAAAGAAGCAAATTTGTACTTCACGAAGTTTTGGGAAAACAATTACCGATATTGATAACCTTTCAGATGCAATATCTTTTTTTGCATCAAGAAGTTCACATAAATTACGTGCGCAGAATTCACTTGCAAAATCTATGATACTATTCTTCAGAGTAAGTGACAAAGGCGGTTTTTACGAAAGTTTTCGTTCAACAAAACAAATCCATTTTCCGGTTGCCACCGACAGTACTTTCGAAATTATTCATTACGCTATGAAAGAACTTCAACAATTTCATCAGGAAGGCACCATATATAAAAAAGCCGGAGTAATAATTACCGAAATTGTTCCGAATGATACTGTACAACAAGATTTATTCGATGATTTAGACAGAGAGAAACATAAAAACCTTATGTTGGTAATGGATAAAGTCAATGATAGAATCGGGCAGAATACTATAAGAGTTGCAACACACGCTTTCGAAAACGAATGGCAGATGAAACGCCGGCATCTTTCACGAGCATATACAACCGACTTAAACGAAATTATTGATGTCGTAATATAATAATGCTATTAAATCAGCAAAATTATATTAAATCATCATTATAACAATGTGTACACTCTTCCTGTTCAGTTTCAAACTCAATTGTTGTATGCTTAATTCCTTCTTCATTTAAAAGATTCTTTATTTCGGTTTTAAGCTTTACCTGCAAACTATACAGATCTTTAGCATCCTTAATTACTACATGCATGCTTGCAATATTATATTCACTGTCGAGACTCCAAATATGAAAATCATGAACATCAACAACATTAGGAATCTTAAGAACCTTTTCTCTTAATTCAATAACATCGAGATCCGAAGGAACTCCCTGCAAAATCACTTTGAATGTAACTTTCAAATTCTTATACACATTATAAAGTACAAAACATGAAATTCCTATCGACAATAGCGGATCAAGAATCGGTAAATCAACAAAAAGCATGACAATACTAACAATAAGTACAGCCGCCCAACCCAAAACGTCTTCTAAAAGATGTAAAGAAACAACTTTTTCATTAACTCCTTTTCCTTTTCTGGTGCGTAAAACAGCTATTCCATTGATAACAACTCCTATAACTGCAAGAATAATCATTCCTTTAACGTTAACATCCTGCGGCTCCGCAATTCTTTTCACACATTCGATTATCACAATTATTGACCCCACTAAAAGTATTGTGGAATTAATCAAAGCACCCAATAGTGAGAAACGTTTATAGCCGTACGTAAATTTTTTATTAGGAGATTTCTTAGCAACTTTCTCGAAGTACCAAGCTAATCCTAAAGAAATCGAATCGCCGAAATCGTGTAAAGCATCGGAAATAATTGCAACACTGTTAGTTATTAATCCGCCGATAATCTCAATTACTGTAAAAGAAAGATTTAAGAAAAAAGCTACGGCAATATTTTTACTGCTTGAATGGTCATGACCGTTATGACTGTGCAAATGATTATGTGAATGATTATGTGACATAATTTATAAAATTGATATTATCTTGTTAATTTCTTCGGAGGAGAAAGGATCTTCATGATATTCCGTATCCTCAGGTTCAAATTGCAACTTTGTTTTTAATCTGTGTTTGATCATTATAAATGCTTTATCATGATCAAAAGCAAGTTTGGGTAAATTATTGATTTTAAACCATTGAGCTTTTGTAGCATCATCACAGCCACTTACATTCCGATCTTTGAATTTCATTAAAGAATAGAAAATTATAGACACTACCCTTTCCCTCGGATCTCTATGCACGGCAGAGAAAGCTTGCAGTTGCTGGATTTTCGAAATGGAAAGCCCTGTTTCTTCCTTTAGCTCACGGACTGCAGTATTTTCAGCAGGTTCATCAATCTCCATAAATCCGCCCGGAAAAGCCCAATAACCTTTATAAGGCTCATTACCGCGTTCAATCAGCAATACAAATAATTCCTTTCCGTCGAACGCAAACACAACACAATCAGATGTAACCGAAGGGTGCGGAAACCGATAACAATATTTGGCTTGCATATAAAATTAATAATGGGCAAAGTTATAAATTATTTATATAAATCAATTTTAAAATTATATAAAAGAATCTTATATTTGCACCTAATTTTCATTAAAGCTGCATGACAGAAAAAATTCTATTCATTATCAATCCTATCTCAGGCACAGGAAAGCAAAAGGCTATAATTAATAAAATAGATTCACATATTGATAAAAGTAAGTTCGAGTATAGTATTGTTTGTACTGAATATGCACATCATGGAATGTTAATTGCCGAGCAAGCCGTAAAAGACGGAATAGATATTATTGTTGTTGCCGGAGGCGACGGTTCAATAAATGATGTTGCAAATGCTTTAATCGGAACCAATATTCCATTAGGAATAATACCTGTTGGCTCCGGAAACGGATTAGCTCGTTTTTTAAAAATTCCTTTGGGTATTGTTCGCTCATTAAATGTGATAAATAACTGTAAAACCATTGATATTGACACTATAAAAATCAGTTCCAATAATAATTTTGAAAGATTTTATACCAGTATTGCAGGTATCGGTTTCGATGCTTTAGTAGCTCAAAAGTTTTCCAAAACCGAAACCAGAGGTTTTAACTCTTATATGGATATAATTGTTTCCGATTATCCTTCATATAAACCAAAAGATTATAAATTGGTTCTTGACAATAAAAAAGAAATAGACACAAAAGCTTTATTGATAAGCTTTGCCAATTCAAATCAATACGGATATAATGCGGCAATAGCACCTGATGCATCCATAACCGACGGATATATTGATATCAGTATCGCGAAAAAGATTCCCCTTGTTATTCTTCCTTTTGTTTCACAAATGCTATGGACAAATACTGTTTATTATTCAAATTATGTGAAGGATTATAAAGCTAAAAAGATAAAATTGACAAGCAAAGACACTTGTATAAATGTTGACGGCGAATCTTTTGATATCGGAGAAGAAATTGTATTAGAGAATTTTCCACATTCGTTGAAAATTATTGTACCGTAAAAAGGAAAAAATAAATGGGCAATGGTAAAATTACATGAAAGTTGAAGACTATAAAAATAAAACTACATTTATATGAAAAATTCTAATAAAAACGCTTATTATATGACGATAATAGGCGTATTGTTTTTTATTTTCGGCTTTGTAACCTGGCTGAACAATGTATTAATTCCTTTTTTAAAACTGGCATGCGAGCTTACAGACTTTCAAGCATGGTGGGTAACTTCAGCATTTTATATTGCCTATTTCTTCATGGCAATTCCCTCCTCTTACGTACTGAACAAAACAGGTTATTCTAAAGGAATTTCATTGGGATTAATAATAATAATGGTAGGTTCGCTTATATTTATTCCGGCGGCAACAAGCAGAAGTTATTTTGTATTCCTTATTGCATTATTTACACAAGGAGTCGGTTTGTCATTGTTGCAAACGGCAGCCAATCCGTATGTTACTATACTGGGACCGATTGAGTCGGCAGCACGGAGAATGAGTATCATGGGAATTTGTAATAAAGTTGCCGGAATGATAGGTATTTTATTGCTTTCGAGCCTTCTGTTCGGCGGAACTTCACATATCATTGAAGAAATAAATGTTTTCAAAAACTTGGAAGAAAGCGGAATTATTCTCAATGCCAATCAATTAATTGAAAAAACCGCCCTTCTTGATCAACTTGCTCGGAATGTTATCATTCCGTATATCGTAATGGCCGTCATTTTGTTTATACTTGCCATAATGGTTAATTTCTCAAAATTACCGAATATTGAAATAGAAGAATCCGAAGAAGTTAAAAGTTCCAGCAAACCGATTTACAAATATCCTTACATGATTTTAGGTGTTATTGCACTTTTCTTCTATGTCGGCGTTGAAGTTATTGCTATTGATTCTCTCAATCTGTACGGACAAGAACTCGGTTATACAATTGATCAATCCAAATATTTCGGAACTGCAAGTCTCGTTGCACTCACAATCGGCTATTTACTCGCAATTGTTTTAATCCCGAAATATATTGACCAGCGCAAAGCCTTGATTTTCCAGACTTGTCTCGCAATTATATTAGTTATTGCGGCTGTCTTATTAAAAGGACTTCCTTCCATCATCTGTGTTGTACTTTTAAGTTTCACACACGCAATAATGTGGCCAGCAATCTGGCCTCTATCATTAGACGGCTTGGGCAGTCACACGAAATTAGCGTCGGCATTCCTAATCATGGCAATTGCCGGCGGCGCAATATTACCTCCGATATACGGCGCACTCGCAGATGTTTTCACCCGTCAAACCGCATATTGGATTATGATTCCTTGCTATCTGATAATTCTTTTCTTTGCCGTTTACGGTTGGAAAATAGGGCGAAATAAAGTCTAAGAATAAAAAGTGTTTGATATTATATATTCATTAATTAGTATATCGATTTAACATGGCAGACAAAGTACTGATGGCAATGAGCGGAGGTATCGACAGCAGTGTTGCTTCAATATTATTAATGCGAGAAGGTTATGATCTCGTTGGAGTTACTTTCACGGCTTTCGATATAACAAATGATGAAGGCAGTAAAGTCTGCGGTAATTTAAATGCTGCTAACGATGCAAAGAATTTAGCGAAACAACTCGGATTCGAACATCATGTTCTTGATGTTCGAAAAGAATTTAAAGATATTGTTATTTCGGATTTTGTTGAAGAATATTTAAACGGAAGAACTCCGAATCCGTGCGCTCTTTGTAATTTTACAATAAAATGGGGATTGCTTCTAAAACTCGCCGATAAGCTTAATTGCAAATATATTGCAACCGGTCATTACGCAAATATCGTCAATGAAAAAAACAGATATTTTCTGAAAAAAGGGATAGATCAGGCAAAAGATCAAACCTATTTTTTGTGGCGATTATCTCAGGAACAACTTTCAAGAACAATTTTTCCTTTGGGAAATCTGAAAAAACAAGATGTCCGGGAAATTGCTTCGGAAAACGGATTTAAAATATTATCGGAAAAAAAGGAAAGTCAAGAGATTTGTTTTATTCCTGATAACGACTATAGAAAATTCTTAAGTGAAAATGTTGAAAACATAAGCATTTACGGGAAAGAAGGGAATTTTGTAGATACAAACGGAAGGATTCTCGGGAAGCACATCGGATTATATAATTATACAATCGGACAGCGAAGAGGTCTCGGAATTGCTCTCGGCACTCCAATGTATGTTATCAGACTTGACAAGGAACGAAATGAAGTTATTTTGGGTTCGAAGGAAGAATTGTTCGGAACCGAAGTTATTGCATCACAAATTAATCTGATGAAGTACGAAAATATTGAAGATGGTAACGAATTTCAAACACGTGTAAGATATAGAAGCAAAAGTTCGCTTGCCAAGTTTAAAAATTTAGAGAATGGAAAACTTCTAATAGAATTTTTCGAACCTGTTGAGTCAATTACTCCCGGACAAAGTGTTGTATTTTATGAAAACGATAACCTAATTGGTGGCGGGATAATTGAAAGTGCCGGTTATTTTTGCGAATTACTATGATAATGTGTTGATTATTCTTTATCATACCTATATCTGATATCTGAAGTTCGTCTTATTTAAGTTTTGCGTCAGCAGCGAGGAAATTGTCAATATATAAACAGAAGGTAATCAAAAAAATATAATATGAAAATTAAATTTATTTTATTGTTTTTATGTATTTATACATATTCATTTTGCCAAAACAGAATTAAAATTGATTTTAACAATACGACTTCTGGAGATTATGATTTAATGATAAATGATATATTGACAAATAATGGATATGATAGTTTCATTGATTATCAACCTGAAAAATCGAACCATTATTATGATTTACTTATTAAGTATAATACAACATCTCATGATAATTATGATGAATTGAAGTCATTTTCATTAGCTCTGTATGATTCAACTGGTAATAGATTGAATGAAATAACAAAAAATATTTCATTTTTTAACGTTAAGATAAATGAATATAAGAAAATATCAGAAGGCCTTAATTCATTGTTAGAGAAACGTCTTAAATACAAAAAAAATGACTCTTACAAGAAAGTAAAATACTTTAATATTACTTTTAATATACACAAATTAGATTCAGCAACTTATTCAATAGTAGCGAAAGGAGCAGGAAGCGAATCACTTGCCGATGTTGAAGATGCCTTTTTAACAAAAGCAACTGAATATCTGAGCGATTTTGATTACTATTTTAAGAATAACAAATATAAATATCACGCTCCTGGGCCTTATTCATTTGTACCGCATACAGGTTATATCGTTATCGGAATAATTAAAGGTAATTCTACGAATAATAATCACATCATGAAACTTAAAGAAAAACCTATTGAGTTCATAAAAGAATTTGAGGAAGAAGATATTTAGTTATAAAAAATTTAATTTTTATGGTCAAATGAAAGAAAATAAATATGACGAGTCAGTATTTTTTGAGCAATATAAAAAAATGAACCGTTCCCTGAAAGGTCTTGAAGGTGCCGGCGAATGGTATATTCTCAAGGAAATGTTACCAGATTTTACTGGAAAAGAAGTTCTGGATTTAGGTTGCGGATTTGGTTGGCATTGCCGGTACGCAATGGAAAACGGAGCAAAGTCGGTAATCGGAATTGATATTTCCGGAAATATGCTTAAAGAAGCAAGGAAAATTAATAATCTGAAAGGTATTGATTATATAAAAAAAGCTCTTGAAGAAGTTGACTACCCTGCTGAAAAATTTGATATTGTACTTAGTTCTTTAACTTTTCACTATATTGAATCACTTGATATTATAAATCAAAATGTTTATAAATGGCTTAAACCTAACGGGAATTTTATTTTCACGGTCGAACATCCGGTTTTTACGGCATTCGGCAGTCAGGATTGGATATATGGAGATAATGGAGAAAAATTGTTTTGGCCTGTTGACAATTATTTCATGGAAGGAAAAAGAGAAGCTGTATTTTTAGGAGAAAATATTATTAAATATCATAGAACTTTGACCACGTATTTAAGCGGTTTACTCAAACAAGGTTTTAAAATCAAAGAAATTAACGAACCTAAACCAAGCGAAAAAATGTTGAACGAATTATCGGAAATGCAAGATGAATTACGTCGCCCGATGATGTTGTTGATTTCCGCAGAAAAATAAAAACAATATCCAACAATCATATTGTTTAAATATAAACATTATCACCTCCGCATAAACGGTAATGTAAATTTATAAGAACATCATCACGTAGGAAGTATTTGAAAACCATCGCTTCGCCAATATATCCGGCATTAAGCACATTTTATAAATTTTAACCTTAATTTCTTCTTAACATTTTTTTTATTTTCCATAATTAATTATATTTGCAATCAAGATTATTAATAAATTTATATTACCCTTGTAATATAAATTATCTTAGCTCTTTTAAATAATCCGCATTAAACAATAAAAATATAATTTTATGAAAAACTTCCTCAAACTATTTCTTCTTTCATTTATTCTTGTTATTGCATTTTCTTGCATAAATGAAAAATATCCTTATGAAACGGTTAAAAACGATCCGCTAAAAACAAGAATCTATACTTTAGATAACGGCCTCAAGGTTTACATGTCAATTAACGACGAGCAACCGCGTATTCAAACTTATATTGCCGTTAAAGTAGGAGGAAAAAACGATCCTGCCGAAACCACAGGTTTAGCACATTATTTCGAACATCTTATGTTTAAAGGAACTGAACTATTCGGCACGCAAAATTATGAAACTGAAAAACCTTTGCTTGATGAAATCGAAGCGCTGTTTGATGTTTACAGAAACACTACAGACGAAAATGAACGTAAAGAAATCTATAAGAAAATAGACAGTATCAGTTTCGAAGCATCCAAGATTGCCATTCCTAATGAATACGACAAATTAATGGCTGCAATAGGCGCAAGCGGTACAAATGCTTCAACAAGTTTCGACAGAACTGTTTATACGGAAGATATTCCAAGTAATCAAATTGAAAATTGGGCAAAAATACAATCGGATCGTTTCAAAAACAATGTTATCAGAGGTTTCCATACTGAGCTTGAAACTGTTTATGAAGAAAAGAATATGTCATTGACAAATGATAGCAGAAAAGCTTATGAAGCAATGTTGCAAGGATTATATCCCAAACATCCGTACGGACAACAAACTGTTCTCGGCACACAAGAACATCTTAAAAACCCGTCAATAAAGAATATCAAAAATTATTACAGAACATATTATGTGCCTAATAACATGGCAATTTGTCTTGCCGGTGATTTTAATCCTGATGAAATGATTGAAATCATTGATAAATATTTCGGAGATATGCAGCCGAATAATAATCTTCCTAAATTAAATTTCGAACCGGAAAAACCTATCGAAAAACCTGTTATTAAAGAAGTTTACGGTTTAGATGCGGAAGTTATTCAAATTGCATGGAGAACGGATGGCGCCAAAAGTAATGACGCTATTATTGTTGAATTAATAGGAGCTTTATTATCCAACGGAAAAGCCGGATTGATAGATGTTAATTTAAAACAAACTCAAAAAGTGCTTTCTGCTTGGGCTTCGGGATACTGTATGACGGATTACGGGATGATAAGTTTGACAGCAAGACCTAAAGGCGGTCAAACTCTTGAAGAAGTGAGAGATCTTCTGCTTGCTGAAGTAGAGAAACTTAGGAATGGTGAATTTGACGAAAATCTGATTTCTTCCATCATATCAAATTGGAAACTAAGTACACAAAGGCAGTACGATACGAACAGAGGTCGTGCCAACGCTTTTGTAACAAGCTTCATTAATGATATCGAATGGAAAGACGAAGTCGAATATTACGACAGAATAAGTAAAATCACAAAACAAGATATTATCAACTATGCAAATAAAAATATCAAAGACAATAATTATGTAGTGGTTTACAAACGTGAAGGCAAAGATCCGAACGAGCAGAAGATTGCAAAACCGGAAATTACCCCGATAGCAACAAATAGAGATGCCGCAAGCGCTTTTCTCGAAGAAATAAAAGCCTTCCAAGCCAATCCAATTACTCCGGTATTTCTTGATTTTAATAAAGACCTCAGCATTTCTAAAGACAATAATAAAATGGAAGTGCTATACAAACATAATAAAACTACGGATTTATTTAATTTATATTACAGATATAAATTCGGCACAAATGAAATTCCAAAATTAAGCATTGCAGCAGACTACCTGAAATACCTCGGTTCATCTACAATGTCTTTGGAAGAACTAAATAAAGCATTTTATGATATTGCCTGCGGTTTCTCAATATCTTATTCCGAAAATGAATGTTATATAAGTTTCTCCGGTTTAAATGAAAACATGCCGAAAGCTATAAAACTTTTCAATGATTTTATTAATGATATTCAACCCAATGAAGAAGCTCTCAAAAATCTAAAAGCCGATTTATATAAAAGTCGAAGCGACTCGAAACTCAACCAAAACACGAATTTCTCCGCTTTACGTAATTACGCAATGTATGGGAAAGATTACGTAACCGCAACAACCTTAACTAATGAAGAAATTGAAGCTACATCATCTGACGAATTACTTAAGTTAATTGACGAGTTGCTGGGATATGAGTATAAAACCCTGTATTATGGCCCTTCTACCGAACACGAATTGCTTGCAACAATTAACAAAAATATTTTCGTTAAAGAAAATTTAAAACAGGTTCCGGCAGAAGTAAAATATTATCCTTTACAAACCGAAACCAATTCGACTTTATTGGTAGAATACGATGCGAACCAGATTCGTTATGCACAAATTTCCAATAAAGGCGAAAAGTATGATTTAAGTAAAGAACCTATTATTCTGTTATACAGCGAATATTTCGGCGGCGGAATGAATGCTATTGTTTTCCAGGAAATGCGTGAAGCCCGCGGATTGGCATATTCTGCCTATGCTTATATGATTTCTCCAAAAGACCTCAACGATACTTACACTTTCCAAGCTTTTATCGCAACTCAGAATGATAAGTTCAATGATGCAATTGAAGCTTTTGATGATATTATTAATAACATGCCGGCAAGCGAAGTTGCATTTGACATTGCAAGACAAGGATTGTTAAGTAATTACGAAACGCAGCGTGTAACAAAGATGAATGTACTGTGGAATTATTTAAGAGCAAAAGAATTGGGCTTTGATTTCGACAGAAGACAATATTACTATGAAAACTTTCAGAAATTAACTCTTGATGATGTTGTAAAATATCAACAAGAAAATATCAAAAACAGAAAATACACTTATTGTGTGTTAGGTCGTCAAAGTGATTTACATTTAGATAAATTGAAATCTTTGGGTTCAGTGAAGACTTTGAGCAAAGAAGATATTTTCGGGTATTAAAATATATATCTTTAAATATGTTTATCTTATAGAATTTAAAAATTAATCTCATAAAACCGTATTAAAATTATTGTAAAATAAACCTATTTTGTCATGAAAAACCTATTTATTTCTCTACTATTTATTTGTTCGTGCAATTTTATTTTCGGGCAAAATTTTAATCTTAATATTAATAACAAGGGTAATCGCTTACAAACTTATCCGAATATTATTCAAGCTAATCAGGAGATAATTGATATAATTAATCTGGTTGATACAATAAACTTAGAAAATGATATCCGCTGGATGCAAAACTTGGAATGCAGAGATGCTCAATCTACAGAAGCATTGCAAACTCAGAATTGGCTTATTGAGAGGTTTGAATCATTAGGTCTTGAAACTTATATTCATTTTTTCCCTTGCGGAGATAATTATTTGGGTTATTGCACGGAACAATATTGTAATGGCGACACTTTAGATGCCGGGAATGTTGTAGCAATTCAATACGGCTCAAAATATCCCGATGAAATAATTATTGTTTCATCTCATTACGACCATCCCGACGGCCCCGGCGCCGATGATAATGCTTCCGGTACGGCAGGTGTTCTTGAAACGGCAAGAATATTAAGTCAATACGAATTAGAACGTACAATAATGTATGTTCCTTTTAATGCCGAAGAATATTGGATGGTAGGAAGCATGCCTTTCGCTCAGAAATGTGCTATGGAAAATTTAAACATTCTCGGCGTTTTTAATTATGATATGATCGGTTTCTTTCCTGAAGGAATGGGAGATATAACTATGAGTAGCGGCTCATCTCCTATTTCCCAACAATTATGGGAATATTATTACAAGGTCGCCAACATTTATGTTCCGGACGTACCTACTTTTAGATTTACCGCAGGCGATAGTTACGGCGGCGATCACATGCCTTTTAATATTTATGAATACCCCGCCTTATATATTGGCGATACTGAATATCATGAACTTCATCCTTGTTATCATGAATTGTGCGACACAATCGGAAATGGCGTAAATAGCTTCCCACTTGCTGAAGCTTTTGTTAAAGCCGTTACCGCAGCCACTATCGAACTTGCAAACGGATATTTACCACCACAAAATTTTGCGGCAATTCCTTCCGAAAACAATATTTTTCTAAGTTGGGATGAGGCAGATAATTCTTCATATAAATTATTTAAAGATAATCTTTTAATTGCCGAACTTGATGAAAATTTTTATATTGATGAGAATGTTGTTCAAGGGATCGAATATGAATATTATGTTATTGGAATCAGAAATGATAACATAGAAAGTGGAGAATCTAATCATGATGCAGCTAAAATCTCAGAAACATTAGTCCTACCCTATTATAATAATTTTGAATCTGAAGATGATTTGATGGATTTTCGTTTTAACGATGAAGAGTGGAATTTATACGGAGCTTCTCCCCAGTCCGGTAATTTTTGTATAACAAATATATCATCATATCTTCCGGATAATTATTTAACATTAGTGGAATTACGATGGTTTTCAATTCCTAATACAATTACGGATATTAATTTAAATTTCTATTATCGCGGAACGATTTCCGGAATCTGGCACAATTCAAATCTTTTCGTTGAAGTTACTACCGACAGAAAAAGATGGGATAAGCTGTTAAAATTAAATGGAGCACAAGCGCAATGGAAATTATATGAAATATCATTAAATGATTATATCGATAATGATTTTGTCCAAATAAGGTTTAGACTCGAATCATCGGGGGCAGAAGATTGGAACTTTATTAAAAAAATTTACATTGATAATCTTTCGATTGATTATTCATCGCCCGGGCAAGCTGTTGAAACTTATGAAATATTAAAATTCGAAGATATTAATATTTTCCCAAATCCATCAAATGGGGAATTTAATATTCTTACAAGTTTGAATAAAGAGTATAATATTGCTGTTTATAATCTTTCGGGAATAAAAGTTTATGAAATTAATAATTTTAAAGACGGAAAATTAGATTTAAAGCATTTAAACAGCGGAATGTATTTTGTAAAAATCAACACAGGTAAAAACAGTATTGCAAAGAAAATACTAATCGAATAATAGGTTTAAGTAATAACTTTAAACCATCTTTTATCTATTAGTTAATATTTCATAAATCATTATATCTAATAATCACTGTATTGCCTTCTTTTTGTACTTTCGCGTGAATTTATAATAAATCAGATCATGCGACAACATTTTTTTCTTTACTTGATATTCTTCTTTATTCCTATGTTTGCTTTTGCCGATATTATTGAAGACGGCGGAGGCATCAAGGGTTCTATAGTCGATGCAAAGACCGGAAGACCTCTTGAGTTTGTTACGGTTGGAATTTGGAAACAAGGTGTTGAATCGCCTCTTACAGGAACGGTAACGGATCAAACCGGCGAATTTTATATCGGTGAATTAGCTAATAACAGCTATATCATCAGGATTACTTATTTGGGATATGAAACCATTGAAAGACAGGTTACTATCAGTGATAATAAGACTATTAATCTTAGAAGAATCGAAATTGCCGAAACTTCTGTAGAAATTGAAGGTGCTGAAATCGTTGCACAGGCCTCTCAAATGCGTTTTGAAATAGATAAGAAAGTTTTTAATGTTGATCAGAATATTGCTTCTGCCGGCGGTTCCGCCAGCGAAGTACTCAGCAACATCCCTTCTGTGGAAGTAGATAATGAAGGCGAAATATCTTTGAGAGGAAGTACAAACGTAACTGTTTGGATTAACGGCAAAGAATCCGGGTTATCCTCCGATAACAGATCTCAAATACTGGAACAACTTCCTGCCGAAAGTATCGAAAGAATTGAAGTGATAACCAATCCGTCTGCCAAATATAGTCCAGAAGGAACTTCAGGAATCATTAATATCATTTTAAAACAAGATAGAAAAGCAGGTTACTACGGAAGCGTACAAGCCGGAATAGATTCTAAATTGGGATATAATGCCAGTGCAAATATTAATTTCAACAAAGGAAAATGGGAAGCTTATGCAAATGTTGGTTTCAGGCGCAGGGCAGGCGAAGGCGAAGAATATACTTACAGAACAAATACAGATGAGGAAGGAAACGAATTGTCTTATATTAATCAAGATGCTACTTCCACCAATTATAATAACGGTTTATTCGCACGCGCGGGAGTAACCTACAGACCGACTAAAAAAGATTATTTCTATTTTGATGTTTTCGGAATGTACGGCTCCGGAGAAAGAGAAAGCATTAATGATTACACAAGTAATGTTCCGGGCATGTATTCCACAAGTCAGCGTACTGCTACAACAGATAATAATAATCTTGGCGGAAACGTAATGTTGAGTTATAAGCATGAATTTAATGAAAACAGTACTCTTGACGCTTCGGTTTCTGCTAATGCATGGAAGATGAACAGAAACAGTGATTATTTTCAAAATTCTTATTTTGAGTCCGGCAGTTCATATTCATCGTATCAAAATCAAACAAGTGATATAAATAATAACAGCTATGAATTACAGGTTGATTATGTAAACAGATTTACTAAAAATTCAAAACTTGAAGCCGGTTATAAAAGTTCTTTCGGAAGAGAAAATAGTCCTGTAGAAACTTTTTCAGGATCAACTCCGGAAAACGCTGTTTTCGATCCGGATCTATACAATAGATTTATATATAACCTTGATGTTCACGCTTTATATGCAACTTACTCGGGAAGAATAAATAAATTCGGATATAATATCGGGTTACGCGGAGAATATACCGGCATTAATACAAAATCACTGGAATATAGCGAAATAGAAGAAAATATTGAATATTATTTTAAGGATTACCTGAGTTTATTTCCCAGCGTATTCTTAACATACGAATTACCGAAAGGTCATGAAATCCAGGTTAATTACACCCGCAGAATTTCCCGTCCCCGCGGGCATCATTTAAATTCTTTCATTAATATTACCGATACGGCAAATATTTCTTTTGGTAATCCCTTGCTTCAACCTGAATTTTCAAATTCTTTTGAACTTAATTATATAAAAAGTTGGGAAAATCATACAATTTCTTTATCCGGATGGTATAGAGATGTAAACAATGTAATTCAAAGGATCAGATATCGAGACGATCAGGTGATGAAAAGTACTTTTGTAAACATTTCAAGCATGCAAAGCGCAGGTATAGAGCTTGTTGCCAAAAACGAATTTTTTAAATTCTTTAATTTAACTTCCACCGTAAATTTATTTTACAGTAAACTCGAAGGATTTACTTACGAAGCGGAGGGAATTCCTGAACCGGTAATCGGTGAAGAAAGTAAAGGTTTCACATGGAATGCCCGTTTAATCGCAAATTTTGTATTTCCTTATGCGATGTCTTTACAGATAACCGGAAATTATAACTCACCACGAATTGTAGCCCAAGGTACTCAAGAAGCTAATTATGCACTTGATGCGGGTTTCAGAAAATCTTTCTTCGACAAGAAGTTTAGTGTTGCTATAAATGCGCGGGATATTTTAAATTCAAGAAAATGGCATACATTTACTTCCGGCGACGGGTTTTTACAAGAATACAGCAGTTGGAGAAACGGGAGAACATTCAGTTTAACACTTACCTATGCATTCGGTAATATGAATCCTACTAAGAAATCTCAACGCCAAGTGAATACTTCAACCGGATACGAAGATGCGGAAATATAAGATAGGTTATGAGTCTGCATTTTATGTTTAGAATTACAGAAAACACAGCAATAATACATCAATTCACTAAACCGTCATTATTTCGGCTTCCTTAGTTTCCAATAATTTATCTACCTTTTTTGTATATTCAGTAGTGAATTCTTGGATTTTTTCTTCAAGTTTCTTAATATCATCTTCAGGAACACCTTCGTTTTTAAGTTCTTTAGCCATATCATTAGCATTTTTTCTTACACTGCGGATGCTAACCCTTGCTTGTTCTGCTTCTTGACGGGCTTTCTTAACAATATCTTTACGGCGCTCCTCCGTTAAGGCAGGAACTTGAATTCTGAGAACTTCTCCGTTATTTGCAGGATTAAATCCAAGGTTTGCCTGCATAATCGCCTTTTCAAGTGGAGCCAACATATTTTTATCCCACGGCTGAACAATAATTTGTTTTGCATCGGGAGCATTAACATTAGCAACCTGACTGATAGGCATTAACGTACCGTAACATTCGACTTTTACACTTTCCAGCATCTCCGGAGATGCTTTTCCTGCTCTGAGTTTCTGAAATTCTTTGTTTAAGAAGTTAACTACGGATTCCATACCGTCTTTTACTTCATCTAAAACTATTTTTACTTCTTCTGCCATTATATTCTTATATTTTTACTATTCAACAATTGTTCCGATCTTTTCACCCGAAACTAATTTCACTAAATTATCTTCTTTATTAACATCGAAAACAATTATAGGTAAATTGTTTTCCTTACATAGTGTAAATGCCGTTTGATCCATAATTCTAAGATTTTTCTCAATAGCTTCATCAAAACTTACCGAATCATATTTCACAGCATCTTTATATTTTTCCGGATCTTTATCATAAACTCCGTCAACACGAGTTCCTTTAATTATTACGTTCGCCTTAATTTCAAGCGCTCTTAAAACGGCAGCAGTATCAGTAGTAAAAAAAGGATTTCCCGAACCGCCGGAAATTATTACAACAAAACCTTCTTCCAGATACTCAATTGCTTGTTTAGACGACATTGCTTCTGCTACCCTCTCAATCGGTAACCCCGACATTAATTTCGTTTTAATCCCAATTTCCGATAATACAGATTGTATTGCAATGGAGTTAATAGTTGTAGCAAGCATTCCCATATAATCACCCTGAATTCTATCAAAACCCTTAGAAGAACCTTGAACACCTCTGAAAATATTTCCTCCGCCTACAACAATACCAAGCTCAATTTTTTTATCGACAATTTTCTTGATTTCTCCCGCATAATACGCAAGAGCGGTAGAATCAAGTCCGTAAGCAGAATTCCCCATTAGGGATTCACCGCTGAGTTTTAAAAGAATTCGTTTCATAATATTTGGTTTCGGGTACCGGGATTAGGGTTTTGAATTTCGAGTATTACATCGGACTAAACGAGATATCTCACCCTTTTCTTTTCTCCATTTTATCTTTTTACCACTTTAACTAATCAGCATATTTACCAATTACCATATCAACTAATCAACATCCTGATATTGTCCGTGACAATTCTTATATTTCTTACCACTGCCGCAAGGACAAGGATCATTTCTGCCAACCTTTTTCTCAACTCTTACGGGTTGATGTTTTTGCTGTCCCTGAGTGTTGGAATGAGCCTGACTCAACAAGTCTTTTCTTTCCTCCTTTAACTGTTGTCTGTTAGCGGTTTTTACTTTCTGAGCTTCACGAACATTACTGTTATCTTCCATCATAGGCAAATTACCTCTTAGTAAGAAAGAAACAACTTCTCTGTTTGTCTTTTGAATCATAGCTTTAAACAACTCAAAAGATTCCAACTTATAAATCAAAAGAGGATCTTTCTGTTCATAAACAACGTTTTGGACAGATTGTTTAAGGTCGTCCATCTCTCTCAATTGATCTTTCCAGTTTTCGTCAATATAACCTAAAACAACGCTCTTCTCAATCGACAAAGGAATTTCATAATTCGGGTTTTCAATACATCTTGCAATATTTGCAACAATACCGCGCTGCTTTCTTCCGTCGGTAATAGGAATAATAATGTTTTTGTATTGCGGCTGAGTTTCCGAAATATGTTTGATAATAGGAAGAACTTTTTCCGCAATGTTAATACATTTATCTTTATAACTTTGATATACTTGATCAAAAACTATTTCAGTAACTTTATCCGCATGTTGGGATGAAAATTCCTGAAGAGTGATATTTGTTTCTGTTCCGGTGACAGTTAATAATTCCATCTTAAAGCCTTCAAAATCATTTGAAGCTTGGAAGGTATCAACAATAGTTTCAATTGCATCATAGAACATATTGGAAATATCAATTGACAGTCGCTCTCCGAAAAGGGCATGCTTACGTTTTTTATAGATTACATCCCTCTGGCCGCTCATTACGTCATCATACTCCAATAATCTCTTTCTAATACCGAAGTTATTTTCCTCAACTTTCTTTTGAGCACGTTCAATAGATTTTGTAATCATTGAATGTTGGATAACTTCGCCCTCCTGCAATCCGAGCCTGTCCATAATAGAAGCAACTCTTTCGGATCCGAACATCCTCATTAGGTCATCTTCCAAAGAAACAAAGAATTGGGAACTTCCGGGATCACCTTGACGGCCGGCACGACCGCGCAACTGTCTGTCGACACGGCGTGAATCATGGCGCTCGGTACCAACTATAGCGAGACCGCCCGCATCACGAACTTCAGGAGCAAGCTTAATATCTGTACCACGGCCAGCCATATTTGTTGCAATAGTAACAGTACCTTTCTTACCGGCTTCCGCAACAATATCAGCCTCTTTTTGGTGGAGTTTCGCATTGAGCACATTATGAGGAATCTTCTTTCTTGCAAGTAATTTACTGAGAAGCTCAGAAATTTCTACGGAAGTTGTACCCACAAGTACGGCACGACCTTCGGCAACAATTTTTTCAATCTCATCAGTAACGGCATTATATTTTTCGCGTTTTGTACGATAAACCAAATCCTCATGATCTAAGCGGGATATCTGTCTATTCGTCGGGATAACAACAACTTCGAGTTTGTATATATTCCAGAATTCACCGGCTTCCGTTTCGGCGGTACCCGTCATACCGGCCAACTTTTCATACATTCTGAAATAATTCTGTAAAGTAATTGTTGCATACGTTTGAGTTGCAGCTTCAACCTTTACATCTTCTTTAGCTTCAATAGCCTGATGCAATCCGTCGGAATATCTGCGACCTTCCATGATACGTCCGGTTTGCTCATCAACAATCTTAATCTTATTCTCGATGACAACATATTCCACATCTTTTTCGAAGAGTGCATAAGCTTTCAATAATTGATTTACGGTGTGAATTCTTTCCGCCTTGATTGTATAATTCTGAATTATTTCATTCTTTTTCTCAGCTTTTTCTATCGGTTGCAATTCTAATTTTTCCAATTCGGCCATATCGGAACCGATATCGGGCATGATATAAAAAGTAGGATCGTCAACCGTAGTATTCAACAATTCCATACCTTTTTCAGTAATATCAATTGTATTTGATTTCTCATCAATAACAAAGAAAAGCTCATCATCAATTATATGCATTTTCTTACCTTGTTCTTGAAGGTAGATATTTTCGGTTTTTTGAAGAAGAACTTTTTTACCCGGTTCACTTAAATATTTGATCAACGCACGATTTTTCGGCAATCCTCTATGTGCGCGAAGTAAAAGTTCTCCGCCGAGTTTTTGATTTTCGTTAGACGGTTCCTCATCAACAAGAAGTCTTTTTGCTTCGGCAAGAAATTTAGTAACTTCAGCTCTTTGTGCTTCGTATAACTTTCTAATAGCAGGTTTATATTGGTCGTATTCCTGTTGGTCGCCTTTTGGAGTCGGACCGGAAATAATCAAAGGAGTACGGGCATCATCAATCAAAACGGAGTCAACCTCATCGACGATTGCATAAACATGGTCGCGTTGCACGAGCTCTTCCGGATCACTTGTCATATTATCACGAAGATAATCGAAACCGAATTCGTTATTTGTACCGAAAGTAATATCACTGTTATAAGCATTTCTACGGGCTTCCGAGTTAGGTTCATGTTTATCAATACAATCAACAGTAAGACCATGAAATTGATACAGAACACCCATCCATTCCGAGTCACGTTTTGCAAGATAATCGTTTACGGTAACAATGTGTACACCTCTGCCTGTAAGAGCATTCAGATAAACCGGCAAAGTAGCTACCAAAGTTTTTCCTTCTCCAGTTGCCATTTCCGCAATTTTACCTTGATGAAGCACAACGCCGCCAAAAAGCTGTACATCATAATGAATCATGTTCCATGTTGTCGGATTACCTCCTGCCATCCAGGTATTTGAATAAATCGCTTTATCTCCGGATATCTTAACATTACCGAATTTCTCCGCAAGTTCTCTATCCATTTCCGTAGCACTTACGGTAATTTCGGTGTTTTCAGTAAAAAATTTAGCAGTAGCCTTCATCACTGCAAAAGCTTTCGGCAAAATCTCATCTAAAACTTCCTTATGTTTTTCTTTAAGTTGCTCCTTTATCTTGTCTATTTCATCGTAAAGTTTTTCTTTTCCATCAGCATCCATGTCAGGATTTTCATTGATCTTTTGCTTTATTGCAGCAATCTTCGATTCATATTCTTTTCCTGATTCTCGGATATATTTTTTAAATTCAATTGTTTGCTTTCTAAGTTCATCGGGAGATAACTGGGATATCGTATCAAATTCCTTATTAATTTTATTTACAATAGGTTTTATTGATTTAATATCTCTATCTGATTTTGTGCCAAACAAATCTTTGAAAAAACTGGCCATTATATTATATTTTATTTAATTAATCGTTTTATTAATAAGAAGTTCGGGGAATAAATCCCGAACTTCTTAACTTGTTTTAATACAGACTTCTACAATCTTATATTAATATTCATCTTCATGAAAGAAAAAATCTTCTTTGGTTGGATAATCGGGCCAAATATCCTCGATACTTTCATAAATTTCACCCTCATCTTCCATTTCAGTTAGATTTTCAATAACCTCTTTCGGTGCACCTGTACGAATACTATAATCTATTAATTCCTCCCGGGTGCAGGGCCAAGGAGCATCTTCCAACTTCGATGCCAACTCCAATGTCCAATACATAATTAACTGTTTTACTGTTTATTAACCGACTTAATCGGTCTATTCGTTTTTTTTGCAAAAATAATTTTTTTTTAATAGAAAACAAACGGATTAACAAAAATTTAAACTTGCTTATTTTCAATCTTCTCTGCCATTGTATCTACAAGGTTTTGAAGAGGTTTAGCAATCATTGCCGCCATAAATCCGTCAACGTTAGCATTTATAGACAAAATTAATTCGGAAGAATTTTCCGAAACAGGTTGCATATCAAAACCAAATTGAATATCAATCGGTTTTTGATCCTTAGTACCGTAAACAATTTTTTTATCAGGTATAGCCTCAATAATATCCAGAGTAATATCGGGTGCGCCTTTGATAGAAAATGTACATTCAGTTGCTGTACATTCGAACCGTTCTATTTTATCAGGCGGCAACATGTCTCTGAAATTGTTGAAATCCGAAAATCTCTCGTAAATTGCCCCCGCGGGTCTTTCAACAATTATCGGCTTTGATGTGAATGTTTTCATAATAATCTATTTCTGTATTTTGAGTTCCGGATTTCGACTTATTAAAAAGTTCCTGTAACTTACAGTTTGCAACCCTCGTCCCTTCTCATTTTTAATTTTTATCTTTAGTCTTACTATCATACCAGCTTGCAGGATCTTTCTTCCATTCGATCAAAGTATCCAACTCTGCGCTTTCTATGTAATTAATCTTAATCGCAGTACTTACCGTTGTATCGTAATCTGTTAATGTTATAAGTTCACACTTCTTTTCCTCAAAGCTTTTTAATGCTTTTGTAAGATTATAAGTATAAATTGCTACCATTCCCAGAACATTCATTTCAGCATCCTGTAAAGCCGAAAAGGCTGCAAGACTGCTCATTCCGGTTGAAACCAAATCTTCAACAATAACTACTTTCTGATATTTTTTATAATCGCCTTCAATTTGATTTTGCATTCCGTGATCTTTTTGAGAAGATCTGATATAAATAAAGGGCAAATTTAATTCCTGAGCCACTAATACACCAATAGCAATGGCACCTGTTGCTACACCTGCAATTATTTGCACATCCGGATATTTATGGCGGATAATATCTGCAAAACTTTTCGCCAAGAAAGTCCTTATATCCGGATAAGATAAAGTTTTACGGTTATCACAGTAGATCGGACTTTTTATTCCCGAAGCCCAAGTAAAAGGTTCACCCGGATTTAACTTCACAGCTTTAATTTCAAGTAAATATTTTGCAACTTGATAGGCCAGCTCATTGTTATATAACATAAATGTCTATTTTTATAATTTGTGCAAAGATAATTTTTTAAATAATAAATGACAATAGAAAATTAACAACTTTCAATATCAAATAACAAAAATAACAATACGAACATTGTCATTAATAAATAATTGATAAATATTTGAAGAGATAAAAATAGAATCGATTTTTTATTTTATATCTTACATAGAGGTAATTAACTCTAAAAAACTTCCTTAAAATCAACAATTACTATTAATTGTTAATTATTAACGGTTAATTATTAATTGTTTTTATTTTTGCAGTCTAAAATATTTTGAACCATGGCAAAAAGAACAGCTGTTTTTCCTGGATCTTTCGATCCGATTACTCAAGGGCATGAGGCTATAATTCTCAGAGCTTTGAGAATTTTCGATGAAATTATTGTTGCTGTAGGTGTTAACATTGAAAAAAGGTATCTTTTTTCCGTTGAAACCCGTGAAAAATGGATTAAACATACTTTCAGAGATTATCCTCAAGTTAAAGTTGAAAGTTATACCGGATTAACAGTAGATTTTTGTAAGAAAGTCGGCGCCGAATTTATAATTCGCGGATTACGTACTTCCGCCGACTTTGAGTTTGAGAGAATTGTAGGTCAGGTGAATAAGAAACTTTATTCTGAAATTGAAACCGTATTTCTACTCGCCGCTCCGGAACTTACTTCTCTGAATTCTTCTATTGTCAGAGACATTGTTATTAACGGCGGCGATGCGTCTATATTTGTCCCCGAAGGAGTTATTATCACGAGTGAAGATCTTGAAACCAACTGAAAATAAACCATTGATAATAAAACAATGGAAAACTAAATAATTAAGATCATTTTGAATCGCTGGGTTTATTATTCATGAAAAAAACATTTTTATTACTCATATTATTATCATTCTTTTTAAGTTCCGAAGCACAGAATATTTCAGTAACTTTCAAAGTTAATAATGCTGCGGGAAAGCACTTATATCTCACAAAATATTCGGATTATATCACCGAAATGGAGGAGGTTGTTTTTAGTTCGATTATTCCCGAAAACGGAATTATCAAACATGAATTTAAAGCTGAAAATACTGAAGCGTACAAAATATTAATTGATTATGCCGATGTGCAAATTTATTTGCAGCCAAACACTTCATACACGATTACAATAACTTATCCTAAAATTATATCAAACATCAATCCTTTTCAAAACAGACAATATTTAGAAATTAACATTTCATCATCTAATAATCATGATGTTAACAGATTAATATCCGACTTTAACGAAGAATATGACGATTTCCTTTTGGATAAATTATACTTTCAGTCGCCACGAAACATGTTAAGCGAACACGAGAAATTCAAAAACGAATATTTGAAAAAAATCAATAAAAATGTTGATGATTTTTTTACGATTTATGTTGAATATAGTTTCGGATTAACTGAAATTTCACTTGTAGATAAAATCGGAAAGAATTTTATCGATAAATATTTTACGGATAAAGATGTTGCATATAATTCTCACGAGTATTTTTTATTATTGAAGGATGTTTGCAAGCATACGGAATATATTCTGAACGACAGCACTTTAAATAATCCCCGTTTGAAGGAAGTTACTTATTTGTATTTTCTGATGATGGATTTTTATGGCGATTATGATAAAGATGAAGTACTAAATCTAATCAAAGGTTTTATTTCCAAGACTAAGTATCTTGAAACAAAATTAATCGGAAATAATATTCTGACATATTTAACGCGCTACCGTAAAGGAAGTTCTCTTCCTGCTTTAAACTTAGAAAGTGAAAACGGTAATAGCTATGATATTTTGCAATCGGGAAAAAATATGTATTTGCTTTTTGTAAACAGTGATATTGAAATTTGCGCCGATATTATTAAAGAAATCGAAACTGTTGACATGGAAAGTTTCGGTGTTATTCCACTTCTAATTTCCTTGGATTTCAGCAAAACAAAAATTAATTCCGACAAATTAACTTTATTAAAACCGGCAGATGTGGGTAAAGTTCATCTTGATTTGAATATTCGGAATTATCCTTTTGCAATTTTGATTGATAAAGACGGTAAGATTTTACGATATAATGCACCCGTCACAAAAGACAGATTTATTGAGGTGCTAAAAGAAGAAAAAAGTAAAAACTAAGGTTAGAAGTACAAGAGCAAAAGCTCGTTAATCTTTTCTAAAGAATGAAAAATTTACTCTGCTGTAAACTCTATGATCGAAAAAATTCGGGTGGTTGCTGAAATCATAATCATCAGGATGTTCCAAAACAAATAATCCGTCATCATTTAACAAATCTTCATCGAATATTAATTGTGTAAGTTCTGGGATACCCGGGCTATCATAAGGAGGGTCGGCAAAGATAAAATCGAACTTTTGAGAGATTCTTCTGACAAACTGAAATGCATCGGTTTTAATAACAGATATTTGCGGCATTTTTAAATCCTCAGCCGTTTTTTTAATAAATCCGGTACATTTAACATTATTGTCAACCGAAATAACAGAAGGGCAACCGCGGGAGACAAGTTCAAAAGAAATATTACCAAGTCCTGCAAAAAGATCCAAAGCTTCTATTTCTTCATAATCAATAATATTATTCAGAATATTGAAAAGCGCTTCCTTCGCCATATCGGTTATAGGACGCACCGGAATATTATTAGGTGGATTCAGCCGCCTTCCTTTATAAGTACCACTTATTATCCTCATTGGAAACTACGAGATTACTAATATATTTAGACAATAAATTAAATTCTTCCGATTTTACATTTACATCTCCCGAAACCGAAAGCGGAACAAAGTTCCCATCAAGATCATAATTATTAAATGCACTCAAAAGAAAATACACAGTATCTTTCTCTGATTTCACATTAAAAGAATTTGCCGCAAAGAATTTATTGTTTTTATAGATTACAATTTCCAGAATATCTTTTCTTTTGTGTGCAAATACAGCATTTCCGATTACAACAGCATCATCCGAAACCAAATCTATAAAATTTGAAATTGAAGCGGTAAACTCCGCATCTGTAAAGTTTTTTTCTAAAAACCCTACAACATCTTTATTAAAAGAAAAAACCGTAAATAAATTCGAAACTGATGACTGTACATAATAAGGCGAATGATTTTCTTCAAGTTCACCTATATTGAAATTATAATATTCAGCAATATCACCCGGATCGAAAAATTCTTTAGGGATGAAAGTAAATTTATCTGTACAGAAAATAATCTTTTTCTTTTTAAAATTTTCCTTTAAAATGTTATTATCTTCTATTATCGACAAGTATTGATCGGTCAATGAATTATCGGAGCTGTTCTTTATTTGAATATTTTTTTTCAGCAAATAATTACCGTTTTCGTCGGATACAATAAAAGAAAATCCGTCTTTAGTTAAAAAGACGGATAGATTATATTTATGAATATAAGTAGGATCGAAGAAATTATTCCCAGTTTCCATCTGTTGAAGCTTCTGTCATAGAACCAACATATAAACCGGGAAAAAGGTCGTTGACCATCAATTTAGTATCTTCATTATAAATTGTTTGCTCATCCATTCCGTTAAGAATCTGCGTATTAAGAGCCGATGCTCTAAACACGGGAATCATAATTTTACTTTTTTCCGTAAAACCTGCTTCAAGAGTAAACATTTGACCGCCGGAATTGGGGATATATTTCATATTTTCAGGCACAAAATCAACTCTATTTTTAAACAAAGTATCCATAATAGGAATATAACCGATAGTATCCATAATGGATTTTCTAAAAGTAGTATCCGTAGGATCAGGGATCATTTTTATAATTGCCATTTCTCCATGTTTAACAAAATTAATCAAAGTATCAAAAGAACCTGTATATTGTTTGTTAACGGCACGATAAGCAGTCTCAGCCGCTCTAATATCTTTCAACTTCTGAATAGCAAGATCATATCTGAATTTCTTCTCTTGCGTAAATTTAACCGGTTCCATTATACTACGCACGAGCAATATTGTAAGCACAACGATTACAACTAATAATGCAATTTGAATGATGGTTTTTTTCATATACTATTTTATTATTTATTTTTTACAATTGATTTCGCCAGAAAATCTCTACAAAATTCTTACAACTTGCAAAGTTAGAAATTTTTTATTTACAAAAGCATTTTTTATAATCTTTTTTGGCTGATAAATTCAATTTTTTACAGATTTAAAATTGTTTTAATATGGTTGCCTTCATACATTTTTCAATTTTCAACTTCTAACTCTTCGAACATAATTTGTTTAGCGGCACCTTCTCCGCATTCGACACAATAAATATTGCCGCCGTTTGATAGAATCAAATATTTAGCTTTTAATTTCATGTTGTATCTAATAATCTGATCCAGTGTGTTCTGGTCTATTTCAACATTAGGAGCCTTACATTCTACAATAATTTGAACATTTCCTTTATTATCGAAAACAATAATATCCGGTCTTTTAGTCATTGAGAAAACCTTAATTTGTTTTTCGACTCCCATAAGCGCGTATGAAATTCCATGTTTGGAATGAAGTAGAAAAATCATATATTGTCTAACCGCTTCTTCTTCAGTTAGAGCGACGAATATTTTTCTAACCGGATCAAATATTTCATATTTATTTTCTGAATTTATTCTGATATTTGGTTTATAATCTAACATAATGATTACTCATTTTCACAATTAAAACCTTGACCCGAAGCCAATCCGCCCAACGAAGTTTCCTTGTATAAAGAAGGCAAATCATGTCCGGTAGCTTTCATAACTTTAACTACCCTATCAAAACTTATCAGATGAGATCCATCAGTAAAAAGAGAATAAAATCCGGCATCAATAGCTCTAACAGCCGCAAAAGCATTTCTTTCAATACACGGAACCTGAACTAATCCGCAAACCGGATCGCAAGTTAAGCCAAGATGATGTTCCAGTCCCATTTCGGCAGCATATTCAATTTGTTGCGGTGAGCCGCCTTGCAGTTGGTTCATTGCGGCAGCGGCCATTGAACAAGCGACACCAACTTCACCCTGACAACCGACCTCAGCACCACTGATAGATGCGTTATATTTGATAAGATTACCAATTAATCCTGCCGTTGCAAGAGCATGAAGTATTTTCTTATCATTCTTTTCATAATATTCGGTATAAACATACAAAACCGCAGGTAAAATACCGGACGAACCGCATGTAGGCGCCGTAACGATTTTGCCGCCGCTGGCATTTTCTTCCGCAACAGCAAAAGCATACGCCATCGCAGAATATCTTTGTTTAAGCGCATGATTCATTCCTTGTAATCTGCTATATACCGCAGAAGCTTTTCTTGGAAGCTGTAAAACACCGGGTAAAGTACTTTCGTGTTCCAAACCGTTTTTTATTGATTCTCTCATTATATACCAAACTTCGCCAAGATATTCCCAGATTTCATTACCCTCGCATTCATTAACATATTCCCACAACCGCCTTGTTTTCAGATAATCCAGAATATCTTCCATAGTAGAAAGCTCGTAAATTATATGATCTTTACCGCGTGTACTGTCAGTAGATATATCTCCGCCACCGAGACTGAAATATTTCTGTTGTTTGATTACATTACCGTCGGCATCATAGGCAAAAAATTCCATTCCGTTAGGATGTTCCGGAAGAAAGACATCCGGCTTCCATTCAATTTTGAGATTATTTTTAGGAAATTGCCGCAATAAAGCTACATCCGTTAAGTGACCTTTTCCTGTTGCGGCAAGAGTTCCGTACAGAATTACTTTAAAACTCGGTGCATCTTTAACGTTTTCAAGAAATTTATTACACGCATTAACCGGTCCCATAGTATGAGAACTTGAAGGACCGTAACCGATTTTGAAAATTCTTTTAATTGAATCCATAACTAAAAATTTTATTTGCAAAAATAGCTTTTTTAATTAACAATTAACCGTTAACAATTAATAATATAATGGATTCGACGCTTGAAATCAATGATGAGTTTCGGACATATTCTCGGACTTCTAATTATTCATATTAAAAAACACAGCCATTCAATTATTATAATACTGATAATTTGTTGTTTGTTGTTGTTTTTATGTGCCTTATATTCAACTAATTATACTCATTAGATATTTATTAAATAGAAAACCCTAATTACTCAATGCTGTTTGTCCTTTATTCTTTTGTATCTCATATATATAATACTTTTACTTTTCGAAAAGATATTTTTCAAAAAATGTTAATTATTTTCTAATTATTTATACTTTTGCAAGTTAAAACTTAGTGTTAAATTTTTAACGTAAAAATAGAAAATAACAATTAAAACCAAATTATTTATGAAAAAGTCAATCTTATTAATCGGAGTATTATGCTTCTTATTAACATCTTGTGGTGGCGGACAAAAGAAAGCAACCGAACAAACAACTCAGGAAAAACCTAAAACAGAACAAAAATGTGAAAAAGAATGCCAATTAACCGAAGAGCAAAAAGCTGAAATGGATGCTTTTATGGCCCAATGGAATAATTGGGATAACTTAGACGATGCAACAAAAACAGATCTTATTGCTAAAGCAAAAACCTGCATGGATAAAAAAGCTGAAGGTTGTAAAGGTCATGACGGAGAAAAAGAAGGCTGCAAATCTAAAGAAACCGGTGAACCATGTAAAGGTAAAGAAGAAGGAAAACCTTGCTGCAAAGAAGGTGACGCTCCTAAATGCGAATTAACCGAAGAACAAAAAGCTGAAATGGAAGTTAAAATGGCCGAAATGAAAGCTAAATGGGATTCTTTTGAAACCTTAAGTTTAAATGAACAAAAAGAATTAATCGACATGAAAATGAATTGCTGTAAAAAATCTTGCTCCGGACATCATCACGGAGATAAAGAAGGTTGCAAAGGTCATAATCATGACGGCGAAAAATCATGCGACAAAGACAAAAAAGCCGATAAATAAGATTATCTGCGCAAAATAATAATTCAATAAAAAAGCCTTTATAGAAATATAAAGGCTTTTTTATTTTAAATAAGTGTTCAATATTAAAATAAAGCTACAAATTTCACAATCACAGTTTTAACATCCTAATTACACCCACAAATTCTTCTTCATCTTCAATGATGAAAAATAAAAAACCGGTATTAAAAACCATAATATTATTTCCAAAAAAGGAAAAACAGAAAGCAGATCGGGTTGATTTAATTTTTTCAGGGAATTATATTTGATACAAAACCAAACAATCATTCTGATTAAAATCAATACAAGAATCGGTATAACAATTTGTGTATATAAAATACAAAGAAGAATACAGGCGATAAAAAATAATAATGTGCTTAAAGTATATAAAAATTTTATTATTTTACCTGATGATTTTGAATACCTTACATTAGAAAATCTTCGTGAGACATGAGTAAACCAAGTGCTCATATTTTGCTTTGAATCAATGCTTATTTGGGAATAATCATCAAAAATATAAGCTGTTTTACCCTTTCCTGTAAGTTTGTTGAAAACCGCAGTACCGTCATTACAAGTCTGGTAATGATGCATTAAATTTACCGGAACGAGAAAATCGGATTTCTTAAACAAAAAGTTTCTTGTACTTACGGTATATGGATGATTATTAGAAATATAAGATAAAAATTCAATATTGTAACAACTTTGCTCATAACGTATTAACTTATTAAAAAATCCTTTTCCTGATTTAAAATTGGCAATTCCGGCAACATTATTCTTAGAACCCAAACTCGAAACCATTGAACGGAGCCAGTATATACTTGTAGGGAAACAATCCAAATGCGTCGTTAAAATCAATTCGTACTTAGCTGCCTTTACTCCCACAGAAAGAGGATAAATCTTGGAACATTGAAAATTATTTCTTTCGTGTATGTTAAAATATGTAAGATTCGGTATCTGCCTTGTCCACATTATGAAATCTTCATTTTCAACATCTTGCGATGTATAATTTACAACTATGATTTCATATTCGCCATATTCCTGATTCCTCAATGCGGAGATATGTTTTTTGATAAGATGAAAATTATCTCTCATGCAAATTAATATAGAAACCGGAGGCAGTTCGCGGGTATTCTCGGATACAAAGTTTTTTTTCTTTAATATAAAAGAATAGCCGGCTCGTATCAATGAAATAATTTGAATAATGAAAAGTAATACAGTAATGCCTGCAATTACTATAAAAAGTGAATCTTTAAGTATCTCTGTATTGAAAAACATTTTTTATTTAAAATCAAAAGGCAAAATTATTCAATTGAAAAGAAAATTAAGCGTATTTTTGGCAAAAATTTCGAAAAGTTATTAACGACTTGTTTTTATTTGATGTTTAAATACGAATTATTAGCACAAGATACTGATACTAAGGCGAGAGTCGGAGTGCTCCATACTGATCACGGAGATATTCCCACACCGATTTTCATGCCTGTCGGAACGGCCGGAACGGTAAAAGCCGTACATATTAAAGATGTAAAAGATGATATCAATGCTAAAATAATCTTGGGAAATACTTACCATCTGTACTTACGTCCCGGAACGGAAATTCTCGAAGCCACCGGCGGATTACATAAATTCAACGGTTGGAATTTACCCATACTTACGGATAGCGGCGGCTATCAGGTTTACTCACTTACGCATATCAGAAAAATCACCGAAGAAGGAGTAAAATTTCAATCGCATATCGACGGATCATACCATTTTTTTACTCCGGAAAAAGTTATCGACATAGAAAGGAGCATCGGCGCCGATATAATCATGGCTTTTGATGAATGCACCCCTTTTCCCTGCGAATACAAATATGCTGAGAAATCACTTAAACTAACTCATAACTGGCTGAAAAGGTGTATTGAAAGATATAGAACAACGGATAATAAATACGGCTATCATCAAGAACTTTTTCCTATTGTTCAAGGCAGTGTTTATAGAGATTTAAGAAAACAATCAGCGGAGTTTGTCGCTGAATTCGGAACGGAAGGCAACGCTATCGGCGGATTGGCTGTAGGAGAACCTGCAGAAATAATGTACGAATTAACGGAACATGTTTGTGATATTTTACCAAAAGGTAAGGCAAGATACTTAATGGGCGTAGGAACTCCCGAAAATATTCTCGAATGTATTTCACTCGGAGTTGATATGTTTGATTGTGTTATGCCCACTAGAAACGGCCGGAACGGAATGTTGTTCACCAATTCGGGCATAATCAATATAAAAAATAAAAAATGGGAAAAAGATTTTTCCGTTATTGATGAACTTTGTCCGTCTTTCGTAAGCGCCGGTTATTCAAAAGCTTATGTCAGGCATCTTTTTGCTGCACATGAAATATTGGGCGGTATGATTGCCAGTCAACATAATTTAGCTTTCTATCTTCAATTAGTTACGGAAGCAAGAGAACATATTCTTGCCGGCGATTTTAAGAATTGGAAAGAAAGTACGCTAAAAACGATTATGAAAAGATTATAATTCTAAATAAATTGGAAGTGCAACAAAGTATTATTTTTAGTGAGGTCGGAAATTATGTTAATTAATATGTAATTTACACAATTATAGATAATAGTTCTTGAATTTTTAAATTTGTAATCTGAAATTAAATAAAAGTAAAAAATACCGGTATAATAATTATCCTGTGTATCTTTTAAATAAAAAACATACGAATTGCTGACAGCCTGAAAAGGCGGCAATATGAAAATAACATGTTTATAAAATGAATGTAATATTTTGAAGAAGTTAGATTTATATATAATACGAAAATATTTCTCGGCTTTCTTTCTTGCAATCGGATTACTGGTAATTGTTGTTATAGTTTTCGATTTCTCAGAGAAGATAGATAAGTTTTTAGACGGAAATATCCCATTTCGTATGATAATATTCGATTATTACGCTAATTTCATTCCCTACTTCTTTAATCTTTTTCTGTATTTATTTGTTTTTATTGCCGTAATTTTCTTTACTTCACAATTAGCACAGAAATCGGAAATAATTGCAATGTTAAGCTCCGGAATAAGTTTTTATCGACTTATGCGGCCGTATATCTTCTGTGCCTTAACACTTACCTGTATTGCATTCGTTTTGTCGAACTTTGTTATTCCTAAAACCAATATCAAACTCAATGATTTTGAAAATCAATATCTCAGAAAATCAGCAAAATATGCTAATTATGCTTATGATATTCACATGCAAATAGGACCCTCTACATATGCATATGTAAAGAATTTCAATGGAAAAACCAATGAAGGAAATGATTTTACTTTGGAAAAGTTTGATTTTCAGGAAGGAATGGATTATAAAATATCATCAAAATTAATAAAATGGTCGGAAACCGATAGCACCTGGACGCTTAATAATTATATTGAAAGAACGATTTTTGATGATAGGGAAGTTATTAAGTCGGGTACAAGTAAAACTATAAAAATAAACTTATTGCCTGATGATATGATTTTTGTGGTTAACGATTTGCGAACAATGAACTTTAAGCAACTCAATAATTTTATTGAAGAGGAACGAAATAAGGGAATACGCAATATTGTTGAATATGAAGTCGAAAAACACAGCCGCATTGCAAACTCCTTCGCTACTATAATACTTACCGTTCTCGGTTTTTCTTTAGCATCCAGAAAGAAAAGAGCCGGAATGGGACTTAATCTCGGATTAGGTATTGTAATTACATTTACTTATATATTGATGATGCAAATTACAAAAGTTTTTGCTACAAATAGTGATTTAATGCCTTGGTTAGCTGCCTGGATACCTAATATTTTCTTTTCATTGGTTGCTATTGTTATTATGATCAAGGCTCCCAAGTAAAGTAATCGGATAGAGGAAAATATAAACAAAGATTGTTAATGCCCGTAAATATCTTATCCATAAACCAGACATTTTAATTTTCAATTAAAGATTCTGTAAACTAAATAAAGATTTTGAGATTTTTTATATCAATATGTTTTAAATCTCCATATCATATAAATATCAGATCATTCAAATATTCCATACACTGCCGAACCGCTGCCGCTCATGGAAGCATAAATGGCGCCGTTTGCGTACATTTCCTCTTTTATCATTGCAATTTCAGGATAAAGCGGAAAAATAACTTCTTCAAAATCATTTTTTATATTCGCCCTCCAAGTCTTGATATCATCGAAAACCAATGTTTTCAAATCAGGCACATCAGGGTTTGGTGTTACTAAAGAATAAGCTTCTTTAGTTGAAATATGAATATCCGGAGTTTTGACAATAATCTTCTTATTCAAATTAAAATCAACTTCTTCCAAAACTTCACCGCGCGAGCTCGCAAAAGCGGGCTTACTGTCTATAAAGAAAGTACAGTCACTACCCAACATTCCGGCAATTTTTTTTAGGTTCTCGTTGCAAATATTCAAATTGAACATCTTATTTAACAATATCAATGTTGAAGCTGCATCCGAAGAACCGCCGCCTAATCCGGCTCCTACAGGAATATTTTTGTGTAAATAAATATCAACCGGAGGTAAATCATACTCTTTTGATAATAAGTTATAAGCTTTAATACAAAGATTATCCCGACTATTTCCTTCTAAATCAATTCCTGAAATAAAAATATTTGTTTGTCCGGATTTTGATTCTACTATCTCCAAAATATCCTTTAAATCGTTAAAAGGATAAAAAAAAGTATAAATATTGCGAAAACCATCATTTCTTTTTGACAATATTTGCAAACCAATGTTTATCTTTGCAACTGGGAAAATAATCATTTTTATAAATTTTGCCCAAAAGTATTAAAATAATTCTGTATTACAAAACTACAAATAAAAAATATGGCTTCTATAACAAAATCATTATCTTCCGTTTTTTTCAGGAAACATCTGCAAAAAATAAAAAGATTTAAAGAAGAACCAATTGAAATACAGAATGCGATTTTCAAAGATCTGATAAACAGAGCTGCAAACACTACCTGGGGACAAAATTATAACTATTCATCATTTTCTAGCATTGCCGATTTTAGGGAAAGTGTTCCGCTAAGTACTTATGAAGATCTTGAGCCGTATTTTCAGGAAATAATGAACGGCAAACAAAATCTATTGTGGCCTGATAAAATTCAATGGTTTTCAAAATCCTCCGGAACAACAACGGGTAAAAGTAAATTTATTCCGGTAAGTAAAGAAACTCTTTTTGGCTGTCATTATGATGCCGGAAGAGCGATGGTTGCTACATATATCGACAACAGAGATAATACAAAACTTCTATTCGGAAAAAATATTTCGGTTTCCGGAAGTTATTTACAAGAAGTAAGCGGAAAAAACCATTATCTTGTAGGTGATATTTCCGCTATTTTAATGCAAAATCTGCCGAAATGGGCTGAATATATTAAAATTCCATCAAAGAAGTTAACCTTAATCAGCGATTGGGAAGAGAAGATAAATATGATAGCTGAAGCTGTTGTAAAAAGAAATGTAGTAAGTTTTCTCGGAGTTCCATCGTGGATGTTAGTCATTCTTAGAAAGATAGAAGAAGTATCAGGAAAATCTATCGATGAAACCTGGCCAAATCTCGAAGTCTTTTTCCATGGCGGAGTTGATTTCGCTCCGTACAGAGATAGATATAATGCACTGATAAAGAATCCTAATATGAGATATATGGGAGCTTATAATGCATCGGAAGGTTATTTTGCCTTTCAGGATGATTTGAATACCGAAGACATGCTTTTACTTCTTGATTATGGAATCTTTTATGAATTCGTTCCTATTGATCTGCTTAGCGAAGGCTCCCATTTTGCCGTTGGCCTTGAAGATGTAAAAATCGGAGAAAACTACGCAATGGTCATTTCAACCAACAGCGGATTATGGCGTTATGTTATAGGCGATACCATTACTTTTACGTCTTTGAATCCTTTTAAAATAAAAATCACAGGCCGTACCAAAGCTTTTATCAATGTTGTAGGAGAAGAACTTATCCTCGACAATACAAATAAAGCTATAAATATTGCATGCAAAAAGACTGGCGCAATTTTATCGGATTATACCGTTGCCCCGAAATTTTACAAAGAAGGTAATACATCACATGAATGGTTGGTCGAATTTGAGAAACAACCTAATGATATTGATGAGTTTACAAAATATCTCGACGATGCTTTAATGGAGGTTAATTCGGATTATAAGGCTAAACGTTTCCATGATATGGTATTGCGACCACCTGAGGTTATTATGGTATCGCAAGGAACTTTCTATAAATGGTTTAAAAGTAAGAATAAATTAGGCGGACAAAATAAAATGCCTCGTTTATCTAATAATAGAAATATTGTTGATGAAATTCTTTTTATGTTACAAAAATCTTAGATTATGTATATAGCAATAGCAGGAAATATCGGATCCGGAAAAACAACCTTAACGAAATTGCTGGCAAAAAGTTTTAAATGGGAACCTAACTTTGAAGATGCCGACAATAATCCTTATCTAAGTAGCTTCTATGAAGATATGCTCAGATGGTCGTTTAATCTGCAAGTATATTTTCTTAACAGTAGGTTCAGGCAAATTGTTGATATTAGAAAGGAAAACAAATCTGTTATTCAAGATAGAACAATTTATGAAGACGCTTATATTTTCGCTGCTAATTTACATTCAATGAATCTGATGTTGACAAGAGATTATGAGAATTATCTTTCTTTATTTGAATTGATGACATCTTTTATTGAAGCACCGGACTTACTTATATATCTTAGAGCTTCTGTTCCCACCCTTGTTAATAATATCCAGAAAAGAGGAAGAGATTACGAAGCTTCTATCCGCATAGATTATCTTAAAAGCTTGAATGACAGATATGAAAAATGGATAAAATCTTATAATTCGGGAAAATTATTGATAATTGATGTTGATAATCTCGATTTTGAAAATAACCCTGCAGATCTTGCAAATATTATAGATAACATTAACGCCGAATTCCATGGGTTATTCTGAAATTAATGCTGTTGGAATCATTCCTTCGCGTTATAATTCCTCCCGCTTTCCCGGCAAACCACTTGCAGATATTGACGGCAAAAGTATGGTTCAAAGGGTTTTTGAACAAGCCTGTAAAACTAAATTTCTCGCCCAGGTTTTTGTTGCTACCGACGATGAAAGAATTTACAACCATGTAAAGTCCTTTACGGATAATGTTTTAATGACTTCGGAAAATCATCTTAACGGAACAGAAAGAGTTGCCGAAACTATAGAAATACTCGAAAAAAGAAATTTCTATTTTGATATTGTTGCCAACATTCAAGGCGATGAACCTTATATACACCCGCAACAAATTGACGAAACTATATCAGTATTAATAAAAAACGACAATGCCGATATCGCAACACTTGTAAAAAAGATTAATTATGAAGATGCCCGCGATCACAATAGAGTAAAGGTTGTTCTTGGAAAAGACAATAAAGCTCTTTATTTCAGCAGACAGATTATTCCTTTTAGCAAGGAGCCTGAGAAAAAAGAATATTTGAAACATATAGGTCTGTATGTTTTTAGAACAGGTATTTTAAGGAAAATTATAAAATTAGAATTATCCCCTTTGGAACAATCTGAAAATTTGGAACAATTAAGATGGTTGGAAAATGGATATAGCATTTATGTTGATTATTCAAACTATCAAACAATTAGTATAGATACGAGAGAAGATCTGAAAAATATAAAAAATCAACTTTAAATTAACAAATTTTCATTATCTTTGTGCCTAATTTAAAAAGTTATTTTTTTTATTTATCAGTTAAAATTTATACTAATATGAAACAATCTTTATTTATTTTATTTGCAATGTTAATATCATTGTCAACTTTTTCTCAGGAAACAACTTCTTATGTAACTATCGGTCAAAGAGATCCCAATTCAAACACAAACAATATATCCCAAAATACTGACACAAAAAACTTTGCTATTTCTATTGGTTTCTTACATGGCGGTGGTAGTCTGATTGGGGCAGATTTAGAATATCTTTTCAGTAAGAGATTTGGATTTCAAGCAGGTATAGGTTATGTGGGTTTTGGTTTCGGAATTAATTACCATATTAAACCAAATAATATTAGCAGTTCTTTTATTTCATTACAATACATGAACCAAGGGATGGGACGATCGCATACACAGAGCGTTATATCTCCAATATTTGTTTTTAGAGCAAGGAAAATTTTTACCGCATCTTTAGGCTTAGGATTTCGCGTTTATGAAGGACCTGCTTTTAACAGTAGATCCATGGGAAATACTCCCGTAATGCTTACATATATGATTGGAGTATATTTCCCATTATAATAGTTTGAAGTCCGGAATTTTTAAAGCCTCATAACTAATGCGAAAGGTTTAAAATAATCCTTTTATCTTAGACTAAAATCTCTATTTCCCATAAATACCCACCTGATACTTATGGCAAAAAGCTGATTACATTGACCTTTTTGCCAGAATAGCTTGTTAAATGGCCCGTATGACCAGGTATTAGAATTATTATAAGATCTTATTGGGGTTAAAAAGAAAGTTGCCGAATATTTTAAATTCAAGATTAATTGATCGATAATATATATTTCAGCGCCGAGATCGATTGCCAAATCCAATTTACTAAGATCATCATACATATAACTGTAATCCATATAATCTTGAACGTGTTTATGACCGATTAATATTCCGAGATTTGGCCCCACAAACATTGTTACACGATTACTGGCAATAAATTTATAATGTATTGGAATAGTAATATAATGTAAGTTTAGTCTGGTTTCATAAACCTGTCCCGGTATAGTATCATTTGATTTTGGTATTTTGCGTGAACCTTTTTGGGTATATGAAATTTCAAAGTCTAAAGCACTTCTTGGTGTAAAAAACAAATTAGTAAAAAACCCTACGGTAATTCCCGGTTTGCTGAATGATTTATTAAATAAAGATCCATTATTATAACTTCCGGGAGCATCACCTACATAAGTACCTGTGGTATGCGAAGCAATCACACCAACAAGCAATCCGCCATCGAAACTTTGGGAAAAAAGAAATCCGGAAGAAATGACAAATATTGTAATAAGTATTATTTTTCTCATAAATTAAATTTATAATGATTTAAAGATTAAAATTGTTTTGTCTCTTTCATCGGCTTATCATTTTATAACTTTTTCCGACTCCACTGTTTAATTAACTTTAAACTTAAACGTCACATTTGCTAACTCCTCATTAGCTTTAACAATTTTATTTTTAAGGTTTTCTTTATAGATGATTATTTTTTCAGCTAACTTTTCATCTCCGGTAGCAATAATTTGCGCAGCGAGGATTCCTGCATTAAGAGCTCCGTCTATTCCGACAGTTGCAACAGGAATTCCGGGAGGCATCTGAACAATTGCAAGCAAAGCATCCAAGCCCTGCAAAGAGGCGCTGATAGGAACACCTATTACGGGAATCGAAGTCATTGCCGCAATAACGCCGGGAAGATGTGCGGCCATTCCTGCTCCGGCAATAATTACTTTTATTCCGCGAGTTTGTGCATTTTTGGCAAAATGTTCAACTTTCTCAGGAGTACGATGCGCCGACAAAGCATTCATCTCAAAGGGGATTTCCATTTCATCTAAAAAAAGAGCAGCTTTCTCCATGATTTTCAAATCACTGGTACTACCCATAATTATACTTACTAATGGTTTCATCTATCTATCTTTTTTAAAATCCAAAGATAGGTATTTTAATTTAAAAACCTTATTTCTAAATTTATAATTCTTAATTCTTAACTTTATAAATTAAGGTATATATAAAAAAATATCGTACATTTGCACATCAATTATAAAATATAAGTTTTACATCTATAACACTAAGTATTAAATATTTATGGCTAAAGAAAAATTTTTAACATGCGATGGTAACTACGCAGCAGCACATGTTGCATATATGTTTAGCGAAGTTGCCGCAATTTATCCGATTACGCCGTCTTCAACAATGGCAGAATATGTCGACGAATGGTCGGCTTTCGGAAGAAAAAATATTTTTGGAGAAACAGTAAAAGTTGTAGAAATGCAATCTGAAGCCGGTGCTGCCGGTGCTGTTCACGGTTCTCTTCAAGCGGGCGCCCTGACATCTACTTTTACTGCATCGCAAGGGCTTTTGCTGATGATTCCGAATATGTACAAAATCTCCGGTGAGTTACTTCCGGGTGTTTTCCATGTTTCTGCTCGTGCTCTTGCCGCACAGGCACTATCAATCTTCGGCGATCATTCCGATGTTATGAGTACTCGTCAAACCGGTTTCGCTATGTTAGCTACCGGTTCGGTACAAGAAATAATGGATTTGGCTCCTGTTGCTCACTTATCGGCTATAAAAGGAAGAATTCCTTTCTTGCATTTCTTTGACGGATTCCGTACTTCTCATGAAATACAAAAAGTTGAAGCGGCCGATCAAAACAAACTTGCAAAACTTATCGATAAAAAAGCTCTTCAAGCTTATCGCGACAATGCATTGAATCCTGAGCATCCTATCACTCGGGGTACCGCTCAAAATCCGGATATTTATTTCCAAACCCGCGAAGCTCAAAATAAATTCGTTGACGCTATTCCAGATATTGTTGCCGATTATATGAAAAAGATCAGCACAATTACCGGTAGAAAATACGCCCCATTCACTTATTACGGAGCTAAAAATGCTACCGATATTGTTATCGCAATGGGTTCTATTACAGAAACTATTAAAACCGTTGTTGATTACATCAATAATAAAGGCGGAAAAGTAGGCCTCGTTAGTGTACACCTCTATCGTCCGTTCTCAGTTAAATATTTGAAAGCTATTCTACCGGAAACTACTGAACGTATCTGCGTTCTCGACAGAACAAAAGAGCCGGGCGCAAACGGCGATCCTTTGTATCTTGATATAGTGGAAGCTTTTGCTAATAACAACGATATTCCTGTTTCAAAGAAACCGGTAATCATAGGCGGTCGTTACGGATTATCTTCAAAAGATACTACACCGGCTCATATACTTGCTGTTTACAACAATTTGAATTCGGCAAAACCAAAAAATCAATTTACCGTAGGTATCGTTGATGATGTCACTAAAAAATCTTTAGCCTTATTAAAAGACATCACCGTTCTTCCTAAAGGAACTTACGAAGCAAAATTTTATGGTCTCGGTGCTGACGGTACTGTTGGCGCAAATAAAAACTCAATCAAAATAATCGGTGATAATACAGATAAATACAGTCAGGCTTATTTCGATTACGATAGTAAAAAATCCGGAGGATACACTTGTTCTCACTTACGTTTCGGAGACTATCCGATCCAAGCACCTTATTTGGTAAATACACCTGATTTCGTTGCAGTTCACGTTCCGGCTTATTTGAACAAATATGATTGTTTAAGAGGTATTAAACAGGGCGGAACTTTCTTATATAACTCAATCTGGGATATTGAAGAAACTAAAAAGAATCTCCCCGACCATGTTAAAAAGACATTGGCTGAGAAGAAAATTAAGATGTATATCATCAATGCTACCGCAATTGCCGAAAAAATCGGACTTGGTAACAGAACTAACACCATTTTGCAATCTGCATTCTTCAAAATTTCTCAGGTTATTCCTTATGAATTAGCTATAAAAGAAATGAAAAAAGCTATTCTCAAATCTTATGGCCGTAAAGGTAAGGAAATCATTGAAATGAACAATCTTGCTGTTGATTTTGGCGGTGATGTTGTTAAAGTTGACATACCTCAAGAATGGACTAAAATAAAACTTGAAGCCCAGAAAGTTGACACTAACATTCCTGAATTTATCACCAAAGTAGCTGCTCCTATGCTTGCACAAAAAGGTAACGATTTACCTGTAAGTGCTTTCAAGGGTTATGAAGACGGAACTTTCCCGGCCGGTACTACGGAATATGAAAAACGCGGCGTAGCTGTTAATGTTCCTGAATGGATTCCTGAAAATTGTATCCAATGTAATCAATGTTCTTTAGTTTGTCCTCATGCAGCTATTCGTCCAGTAGTTATGACTGATGCCGAATTAAAATCTGCTCCGAAAGGCATGACTACCCTCGACATTAAGGCTCCGAAAGAAATGGCAGGAATGCATTTCCGCATGCAAGTTTCTGCTTTAGATTGTATGGGCTGCGGTAACTGTGCCGATATTTGTCCGTCAAAAGCAAAAGCTTTAGTAATGAAACCTTTGGAAACACAACTAAATGAAATTCCGAATTGGACTTATTCACAAAAGAAAGTTACTTACAAAGACAATATTATAGATAAATTTGCTTCTGTGAAAAACAGTCAGTTTGCTCAACCTTTGTTTGAGTTCTCAGGAGCTTGTGCAGGTTGCGGTGAAACACCTTATATAAAGTGTATTACTCAACTTTTCGGCGAAGAAATGTTAGTAGCTAATGCAACCGGTTGTTCTTCTATTTACGGCGGTTCTGCTCCGGCAACTCCGTATTGTAAAAGCTATCGTTCAGGTTGCGGTCCGGCTTGGGCTAATTCATTATTTGAAGATAATGCCGAATACGGTTTCGGTATGGCAGTAGCTACAGGACAAATGCGTGATCGCATCGAACGCATCATGAAAGAAGCTATCGAAAAATGTAATGTTTGTCCGAAAGATTTAAAAGATTTATTCCAAAATTGGATAGACAATCGCGAAAGTACAATCGAAACCAAGAAAATCAGTGATAAAATAGTTGCTCATGCTGAAAAATGCAGTTGTGATTATTGTAAAGAAATTCTTTCATTAAAACAATATCTTGTCAAAAAATCACAATGGATTATCGGTGGCGACGGTTGGGCTTACGATATCGGTTTCGGCGGATTAGACCACGTTCTTGCAAGCGGCGAAAATGTAAATGTTCTCGTTCTTGATACTGAAGTTTATTCTAATACCGGCGGACAATCTTCTAAAGCTACTCCTGCAGGTGCTGTTGCAAAATTTGCTACATCAGGAAAGAAAATCCGTAAAAAAGATTTGGGTATGATTGCTAAATCTTACGGTTATGTTTATGTTGCGCAAGTTGCGATGGGTGCTAATCAGAATCAGTATTTCAAAGCTATCAAGGAAGCCGAAGCTTTTGACGGACCTTCATTGATAATTTGTTATGCTCCTTGTATCAATCATGGTAATAAAACCGGTATGAGCCGTACACAAACCGAAGAAAAGAGAGCTGTCGAATGCGGTTACTGGCACTTATGGAGATTCAATCCCGAACTTGAAGGCACAGGTCAAAATCCTTTTATGCTTGACAGTAAAGAACCTGATTGGGGTAAATTCCAAGAATTTATCTTAGATGAAGTTCGTTATAGTTCTCTCATGAAGACTTTCCCGGCAGAAGCAAAAGAATTGTTTGCAGCTACCGAAGAAAATGCTAAATGGAGATACGAGCAATATAAGAGATTAAGCGAAAATAAATAATCATGAAAAAAGGGTGCTTTCGGCACCCTTTTTTATTTTTACACTTCATGTCCCAAATTTAGTAATTGCCTTAAACATTTTAGAAAGAATTTATTAATTTTGCATTAAACTCAGAACAATCTTTAAATATTAAAATATATGAATACCGCACAACAAGCTTTTGAACATCGCAGAAGTTATTATTCTATCAGCAATACTTCTCCTATTAGCGACGATAAGTTAATTGAAATTCTGACATCGATAATTAAAAATACTCCTTCTGGATATAATTCCCAATCAACGAGAATGATTTTACTGCTTGATAAATCTCATTTAAGATTCTGGGAAATAGTTAAGGGAATTTTAAAAGAAAAAATGGCGGGCAGACCGTTTGAAAGAACTGAGAAAAAAATCAACGACTTTGCTGCCGGTTATGGAACCGTTTTATTTTTCGAAGACCAAGATATTGTAAAAAGCATGCAAGAAAAATTTCCAAATTACGCAGATAATTTCACAATCTGGTCGCAACACACAGCCGCGATGCATCAATATGCGACTTGGGTACTGCTTGAAGATACGGGATTCGGTGCTTCCTTGCAGCATTATCATCCGATAATTGACGATGCCGTTGCTAAGGAATGGAATATTCCAAATACCTGGAAGTTAACGGCACAAATGCCTTTCGGTACTCCAACAGCCGAACCGGGGGAAAAGACTTTTGAACCGGTAGAAGACAGATTTAAGATTTTCAGATAAAATAAGATTATATTAATAAATAGAAAACCGATAAATCAAGTAAAAACTTTCAAGAGGAAAGCATAAATAATACTGATTTTATCGGTTTTCTATATTATATTTTCAGACTTATATTCTAACAAAGTTAGCTACTACCCATTTATTCTGCGAACGGGACGAGATATACTTTAATCCTTGTCTTTCCGCATATTCCTTAATTATTTGTAAATCTTCTTCATAGAAACCGCTGAACAATATTATTCCGCCATTTTCCAAAACATCAACATAATATTTCATGTCTTCCAGAAGAATATTTCTGTTGATATTTGCAATGATAATATCGAATTTAATATTCTCCAAAGTATTAGCATCTCCAAGAAAAGCTTTTACTGCTTGTTCGACATTATTTCTTTCGATGTTTTCCAAAGTATTCTCATAAGCCCATTCATCATTGTCGATTGCCCACACTAATTTCGCACCCATTTTCGCAGCAAGAATGGCAATCACACCTGTTCCGCATCCCATATCCAAAACCAACTTGTCTTTACAATCAATTGTCATCAATTCCGAAATAATTTGCGATGTTGTTTCATGATGAGCCGTACCGAAAGACATCTTCGGTTGTATGATTATATCATATTCGATATTTTCCAAGTCCGAGTGAAACGGTGCCCTGATATAACATTTTTCATCAATCAGAACGGCTTGGTAATTTTCCTCCCATTTTTGATTCCAATTTTCTTCCGGACAATTTATGAAAGAATATGTAAAATCGATATCGTCTTTTAATTCTTTCTGTAATTGTTTCACAATATTTTCATCGAACAATTCGGTTTTAATATATGCCTTAAGCTCTGTTGGGTCATCATTGGCAAAACTTTCATATTCAAATTCAGCGAGATATGCGATAAGGATATCTGCTTGTTCTTCGGTTTTAACGCGACAGGTTAATTCTGTATACTTCATTTTAAGGTTCGGGTTTTTATCTATTTCATCGACTTAATCTACTTTCAGATTTCGATTTTTAAGCTAAATATATTATTGTCAAAAATTCATCTTTGTTTAAGGAAGCGCCGCCGATTAATCCCCCGTCAACATCATCACAGGCGAAAAGTTCCGCAGCATTCTTAGAGTTACAACTTCCGCCATAAAGAATATGAGTTTGTTCGGCAATTCTTTCAGAGTATTTTTTTGCAATAAGACTTCTGATAAAAGCGTGAATTTCTTGTGCCTGTTCCGAAGTTGCGGTTTTTCCTGTTCCGATAGCCCATACCGGTTCATAAGCAATAATAATCATTGAAAATTCGTGTTCGCTCAATTTGAACACAACTTCTTCAAGTTGATTTTTCACAACATCGAAATGTTTATTTGCCTCTCTGTCTTCCAAGCTTTCGCCACAGCAAAATACAGGAATTATTTCACATTCAAGACATTGCTTTATCTTTTTCAAAAGTACTTCGTCGGATTCCAAAAAGTATTTTCTTCTTTCGGAATGACCAACAAGAACATAAGAAGTATCAATCGATTTCAACATAGCTGCACTAACTTCGCCTGTGTAAGCACCTTTATCATGCTCGCTACAGTTTTGTGCGCCGAATCTAATATTACCTTCATCAGCAACATCGGCAGCCATTTCCAAGAATGGGAACGGCGGAAATACAATAACATCAACACCCGCGTCTGGCGGAGTATCAATTAGTTGGTCATTTAAATCAAAAAGTAAATCTTCTGCCTCAGTAAATGTTAGATTCATTTTCCAATTTCCGGCAACAATAGTTTTTCTCATAATATTATTTTTTAGTTTTTGAATTCCGAATTTTTACATTTTCTTCATTCAAATATTAATTATTCTATTTTTCAATTAACTTAACTTTCGGATCCACAACAGCGTATAGAATATCAGCCAAGATATTCAAAAGTACCAGCAGAAGCGAGATAAAAACAATACTTCCCATCAAAACAGGCATATCATATTTATCAAGAGCATCTACTATCATTGTACCCATTCCTTTCCAATCGAAAACATATTCAACAAAAACAGAACCGGCAAGCATTGTAGCAAACCAACCGGTTGAAGAAGTAATAATCGGATTTAAAGAGTTTTTCAAAGCATGCTTAAAAATTATTCTTCTGTTTGATAATCCCTTTGCTTTAGCTGTTCTGATGTAATCCATTGATAGTATATCCAGCAGAGAAGCACGAGTTAATTCGGTAATAACAGCGAGAGGACGAATTCCAAGTGCTATCGAGGGTAAGATCAGGTTTGCCAAACTTAATTTTTCACCATTTCCGAAATCATCAATGGTATAAAGACTTCCCGTCATGTTGAGTCCGGTTATATCGCCCAACAAAAATGCAAAAATCCAGGCGATTAAAATCGCAAAGAAAAAAGACGGCAACGACATTCCGAAGACCGAACCCACCAGAGCTGTTTTATCGATAAACGAATCTTTATAAATTGCCGAAATAATTCCGAAAAACATACCAATAACCAGAGCAATAATCATTGCAACAACGGCAAGTACAAGAGTTTTCGGGAAAGCCTGTAAAATCATTTCTCCGACAGGTCTCTGTGCTTGATAAGAACGTTTCAGATACGGTGCTTTAGCCACAATTGATGTTTTTCCGATTGTAACAATCTCGAAATACTTTGTGTATTTAGTATCATCCAAATAAAAAAAAGAGTCATTATCCTTTGAATTATAAAAGGATATCGGCGACATATCGTTAATATATCCTATTAATTGAATGTATTTAGGTTGATCAAGTCCAAGGTCTTTAATAATTGCTTCAGTGGTGTTGATATCACTGCGCTGTCCGACCAACATTTTAGATGCATCTCCCGGCAAAATTTGGAAGAGTGCAAAAACAATTACAATAACTCCGAGCATTACTAAAATGCCATACCACAATCTATTTAATATGAATTTTAGCATCTGACGGTGCGTATTTACTCGAAAACTTTATCTAATTTTTCTATTGTAGGAACATTGTTTATAGACCATTTTTTCTTTACAATACCATTTTCCATAGCAATAACTCCCGGATTTGAGCGTATAATTGTTTTTAACTCAATATCATCAGCATTGTAGAAATAAGCATCTAAATGAAGTTTATCCGCCAGCTCTTCATACGTATCATAATCGGATGCCGTTAAGAAATATACATTATATCCTTTTTGGTGACAGTAATCAATAATCGGCATTAATTTCTCAAACTTCTTAATATCAACATTTTCAATATAAGTTGAAACTATATAAATATTCGGATTAATATCGCTGACAACATTAACTGTTTCATTCTGGCCATCCATAGAAAAAAGCACAAGATTGTGAGGATGAGTATTATTATCTATGACCACTTGTTCAACGAATGTCCAATTTTCCATCCAAAGAGAATCGCTGAAAGGAATATCCTTAGCATCTAAAGTTAATTCTTCGTGACTGGCATTATTTCTATATTTCACCTTATACTCTACAGGTACATGGTTTTCGGATTTCATATCATTACCTACTTTCCAATCGCGAAAATCTATCGGCGGCAGAAATATCAAACTGTAAGACTGCAAACCAACAAATAAAACACCAAAAACAGAAGCTATTCCTATTTCAGCATTAGGATAGAATGTCGGTTTGATTTTTTTACGTGTAAACCACAGTGTTATAACGAATAAATCGATAGTAAGGTTCTTATAAAACGTTTGCCATTCAGTCATTTTTACTGCTTCACCGAAACAACCGCAATCTTTTACCAAGTTCATTGTTGCATCCAACAAAGTTGTTGTTGAAAAGAAGAGCATCATTAATGTTGTGATAATCAAAGTAAACTTCAATTTGATATTGAACAGAAGCATGATTCCCGTTAGAAACTCAACGAGGTTTAAGCCAATTGCCAAAACCGTCGAAAATTTCAAAGTCCATAGCGGCATATTGTATGCCAGAAGGTAATCTTCGATTTTATAAGCGGTTCCTATAGGATCAACACCTTTGACGAAACCAGAAAAGATAAAGAGGCATCCTACTAATATTCTCGCTGCAACACCCAATGAGCGAGGAAGTTTCTTACCGAAAGCGATTATCAAAATAAACGGCACAAGGTATGCCAATAAGAAGTTCAGATTATAATCCTTAATAAAATAAACACCGACAGCGCTGGCAATAATCAATAAAAAGATTAATACTGATATTATCGGGTTCATTTCTTTTTGTTTAGTATTATATTGCTTCATAATTTATGGTTTTGGGTTATATAAATTTTGTTGTTAGGAATTTGTTGCTTGAAACCCGCAACTAACTTTCCGACTCTTGTTAATCTAATAAAATAAGCGCAAACACAGAGTAAAGAATTATATCGTAGTAATTTGCATCTATTCCTTCGGAGACTAATGTTATTCCGTTTTTATTTTCTATTTGCTTAACTCTCAATAATTTCATTAAAATAATATCCACTATGGAACTTACTCTCATTTCCCTCCATGCCTCGTCATAATCGTGATTCTTATTTTCAAGCAAAGCCTTGGTTTTGACAGCGTAATGATCGTATAAAGCAAGTATTTCATCTTGATTCTCATCCACAGATTCTGTAAAACCTTTTTCAAGTTGAATTAAAGCCATTAAGGAATAATTAATTATACCTACGAATTCATTTTGGATATTGTCTTCAACTTTTTGTGTACCTTTGCACTGAATTGAGCGAATTCTATGAGCTTTAATAAAGATTTGATCCGTTAGAGATGATGGTCTTAAAATTCTCCAGGCGCAGCCATAATCTTTCATTTTTGAAACAAAAAGCGTTCTACAATATTTTATTATCTCATCATATTTATTCAATGTATCAGATACGGCCATGATTTTCAGAAATTTATTTTTTTAAGAATTTAAAAAATTTAAGTTTATAAAGGTAATACTTTTTTTATAAATAGATAACGCCAGAATCTTAAAATAATTTTTATGGACAGATGTAAGATTATGGGAATTGTAAATGTAACTCCCGACTCTTTTTATTCCGGCAGCAGATACAATGACGAAAGTTTGTTATTGAAGATAGTCGATAAGATGATTTCAGACGGTGCGGATATTATTGATATCGGCGGAGTTTCAACACGTCCCGGAAGTGCAATAATTACTGTTGATGAGGAAGAAAAACGCGTTATGCCGGCAGTTAAATCCGTAAAAAAACATTTTCCCGAAATCGAAATATCAGTTGATACTTTCCGTGCGGTAATTGCCGGTAAATCTTGTGATGAAGGATGTACTATAATCAACGACATATCCGGCGGCATTGATGAAAAGCTTTTTGATATTGTTGCAAAGCATAAGGCAGCATATATACTAATGCACTTCTATGGCGATAAAGAAGGACGGATGGAAAATCATATCTACAATGATATTATTGTTGATATGAAAGAATATTTCAAAGAAAAGATTGCAAAATTAAAATTAACCGGCATTGAGAAAATAATTATTGATCCCGGATTTGGTTTCAGCAAAACAATTGAAGAAAATTATCTTGTTCTAAAAAGACTTTCTAAGTTTAAGGAATTAGAATTTCCTATACTTGCCGGATTATCTCGAAAATCCATGATTTACAAACCTCTCAATATTACTCCCGAAGAAGCATTAAACGGGACAACCGTTTTAAATACAATTGCACTATTAAACGGCGCTAATATTCTAAGAGTTCATGACGTAAAAGAAGCTGTAGAAGTTAGGAAATTAGTTGAGAGTTAAATAGACCCGATTATTAACTTTTTAATGCTATTATTTAATATTCCGGCGGAATATCAGGAATAATAGCCGACCCTTCTTCTATAAACAATTCGGGGTCTGTTTCTATAACTCTGACAGTAAATTTAGTATTAGCAGAAACTTCAAATCCTTGCTCAAAAACTATTTCCTCTTTAGCCCATAAAGTTATGTTTTCTGACGTATTGATATTAGCGGTATGCCCTGTTCCACCAAGTCTTAACTTTTTATGGACTTTAAAAATATGCGGATCAGACATACTGAATGACATGGGCCAATACTCATAATTAAAACCTTCTTTGAGTTTGTAGCTACGTACATAATCAACTTTAAATGTTTCATTTAGTAAAGATAAGTCCGTAATAGTATCTACCAATGAGTAACTTAATTGAATTTTCTGTCTAATCGCATTATCAATATCTACGCAAGTAAAAATATTATTATTAGATATCATACCTTCATTATCTGTATGAACTATTCTACTTGTAATGTTACCATTAATAAAAAAGGTTATCTCATTTGGTAGCCATTCTACTGCAAATGTAGCCCAAATACCAAACATATTTCTGTCGTATTCCAAACTTTGCCAAACATGTGACTGACTAGGTTTATTTAAATTATGATTAAAGTTCTGATCAATTTTATTATCTACAATAGTTCCCGGTCTTTCAAAAACGTCTATCTCATCATATTCAAGTCCATTACTACCCCAGAGCCAGAAACATGGTCGCAAAATCTCACTATTTGGAAGATAACAACTAATCTCAAGATAACCATAGCGGATAGCATCAATCATCTCACCATAACCACTTGAGTAATAATAATTTATCCTATTTACAGTATCATACCAAATACCTAACCAAAGTGGTGGATCTTCTTGTTTAATAGATAACTCAAGATATCCGTCATTTATATCAACATTATAATATTTAAAAGCAGCATATGGAGACATTGAATGAGCAAAATCATTCATTTTTCTCCATTTTGTATTATCAAAACTATTAAACTCATCACTATATTTATCGCTCTTTATCCATCCAGATGTCAGCGGAATTATATCTTCAGGAAAGGTTTCATATTTATAATTCTTAACATTCGCCATTGAACAATAACTCTGGCAAAATAATAGCGAGCTTGTAAACCCTAAAAATATGACTACTGCTATTTTGTTATAGTTTATTTTCATCTTGCATCATTTAAAAGTTATTTTTTATACACCTAACACATCTAACAATTGCAGCAATACTATTTCCTCTATACATCTTATTATCATCCGCATGTATAATACGAAAAATAGGCCAAGGTTCCTCATTACCATGAGAATTTACAAAATGGTCTATAGTGGATGTCCAAAAGGCTTGAACATTATCTACTTCATGTATATTACATCCTAAAATAAGAAATCCTATAGCATTTGTTGATTCTTTATTGTAATCATAACTAATCCAATGTAAGGTGCCGGGTTCTTTTATCATAGATGCTTGATTAGTACCTCTGCCACCATCAAAATATAATTCTTCTTCACTTATTCCTAAGTATCTTTCCAACTCAATCCATTCATCATCACTCGGAACGTGCCATCCATTGGGACATATTCCTTGAATAATATCAGGTATAGTATCTGAAACAACTATACGCTCACTTACAATACCCCATAGGTAAGATAAACCATTGTCAACAACGCCATAATTTAAAGGATGAGTTGTACATGAATATTGAATATACGGTATATCTCCGGCAGTAATTCCATTCGCATATCTCCATGATCTCAAATTTTGCCTCATCCAACATTGATTTCCAATTTGTACCGTCTCATATATATTACCTTCATAATCTGTTACCGTTCCGCAATCGCAAGGTTTACTTAAATATGTTATATAGCTGTCGCCGTTTTCTGGAATTTTCTCTACAAGATTACCATGGAAATCGGTTGCAAAAACCGTTAGTCTAACCGTATCTCCTTCTTTGTAATTTAAGGTTAATAGTTCTTCTTTGGACTTTAAAATATCAGCACGATAATTATCATAAGCAACAACATCTATCTTGCCGGTGTTTTGTTCGCCTAATAATTTGTATAAAAAGACTTCTTTTGCGGTTTGTAATCGCAAAATATAAATGCCCTTTTTACCTATAGTTATATCTATAGTATTAGCAAATGAAATACTTTTTTCTTTTATTACCGATTTTCCGTTAATATCAAATATTTGTAAAGACACTTTCCCATAGTTTTCAGAATCAATATTTAACCTTGTAAAACCTGGAATATTTATTTCTAAGGTAATTGCATTATCGTAACATTCGATACCAGATAATTGGCTCAGATTAATCTCATAATTTGTTGTATTAATATCTAAATCCGTTAACATTACATTTGTTTTAGTCGTTAAATCTTCAACTAATATTGAGTCTAAATACTGGGGACTCCCTTCAAATAAAGCCTGTATATATACAACGGTTTCTTGAGAAAAGATTTTGAATGAAAAGAGCAAGAATGTTGAAAGTATTGTGAAATTTTTCATGATTATTTGATTATTTTGTTAATATCATTTTCTTTGTATCAATTTCTTTATTGTTTACAATTAAAGAATATAAATACATTCCTGCAGAATATTCATTCGCAGAAATTTGAATAGAACCCTTTCCTTGAGAAACCGGATATGACTTTAATAATGTACCTTGCAGATTATAGATGTTTAATGCGGCATTTGTTTTAATATCTTCATTAATTTCATAATCTATATTAGTTGAAGTGTTAAACGGATTAGGGGTGTTTTGGTGCAATATTGATTTTGCGTAACTAATTTGATTTATAGAATTATCGTCAATGTTTTCAGATTTTATCACAGCATCTCCATCTGATTTTTCAATAAGTCTCCTCAAGTAATTTATTTCTTCTTGTTGCTCTTTAAAAGCTTCAACTAAAACAACAATTATTGCATTATAATCTATTGCTTTTCTTCCGTCAGAGAAAGTTCGTATTGCATCCGGCAATACTTTTTCAATATCACCGGCAATTAATCCGATTTCTTTTTTCGAATAATCTGTAATTAGTCCTTCAATGGCATCTTTTGATACATATTTATTCTCAGTTAAGTCTTTGTATAATGAATCATAGTTAATTAGTGTGCTGTTTTGTGCAAAGTACCTACCATTTAATTTTGAGATAATTTCAGAAGCATTTTCAATTTCGCTCTTACTTTCTGAGCCTGTTCGATTTGAAAAGGCAAGGAGATTTGTGTAATATACTCCTCCATTTCCCAAGACACAAAATGTATGTATTGTATCATTTATCATTTGAACGATATATGATTTTGAGTGTTGGTGTTTTGCATATGTTAAATTCATCCATGCCCAAGCATTGTATAATTGCGGAGAGAAATAAGTATACCCGCTCGGTTGTATTTGTATTCCACCACTTTTAGTTAAACTCATTAAGCTTATGTGCTGATCATCATGTATTTTTATTTGAGACTTTAATGGATAAGCAAATAAAATGGAAATAGAGATTAAAATAACTGAAAGGTAAAAATCATTTTTCATAATAAAATAGTTTAGTGTTAATAAAAATAATTTTCGCAAATATATATGATATTTTACAAAAGAAATTATACATTTCTACCACAAATTTACACCAATCTGTCAATATAATTCAAAAAACTACGTGCTTTAGGTTTAATAATCAGCGATGCCTTTTCAATGCTGATATTTTTATTGTTCAATAATTAGATTCTTTAATGTTTCAAATTTATTACGATTTTTTGAGTATTTAATGTTTTTTTTGTTAAATAATGTTAACAACATATATTGTTGGCTATCACATAAAAAACCGCAAAATGTTTAACCCTTTGAACAAATTTATTAATTCCAAACCATTATCAATTAACAATAAACTATTAATTTTCCATTCTCAATTCTCCATTACTAATTAATTCTCTATCTTTGCCGAAATTTATAAATTATGATTTTACTAAATTTATGTTACATCGCCTTTCGTATAGTTGATGTTATTGACATTATTTTAGTTGCATTCTTATTATACGCTTTATACAGATTGCTCAAAGGAACAGCAGCAATAAATATTTTTTTCGGAATTATCGCAATTTTTATTTTATGGAAGATTGTGGAAGTATTTCAAATGAAAATGCTTAGCGAAATTCTCGGAGCCTTTATTTCAGTAGGATTTATCGCACTTATTGTTGTTTTTCAACCCGAAATACGAACTTTCTTATTAATGATAGGAAAGCCTATAGGCGACAGACAGAAAGGAAGAATGAAAATTTTCAACCGGTTTGGAAAAAAAGATACTCTCGATTACGATATTATTGTCCGTTCTTCTTATCGTTTAGCTCAAAGTAGAACCGGCGCTATAATTATCATCACACGCGAAAACAATTTATTAAATATTGTAAATACGGGAGAGAAACTCGATGCGGATTTATCCTTAAGATTATTGGAAAATTTGTTTTACAAAAACTCTCCTTTACACGATGGCGCTATAGTTATTACGAAAAACAAAATTATCGCCGCCGCATGCATTCTTCCGGTATCCAAGAATGTTGACTTACCAAGCGAATACGGACTAAGGCACAGGTCAGCAATTGGTCTCACGGAACAAACCGACGCCGTAGCAATAATAGTTTCCGAACAAAGAGGAACGGTTTCCCTAAGCATAGAAGGCCGTGTATTTGACAATATTTCTCCTAAGGAACTCTCGAAGAATATTAATGAGTTGTTTATGATAGAAGAATAGCTTTGAGTTCCATGGGTAAGTAAAATTTCAAAAAGCAGATAATAATTTATATATTTGAAAATATTTAATTATTAGCTATTTCCGAACTTCATCTTATAATCACAATTAATATTTCCGCTCCTAATATCATTAAGTTTCTTTCTTAAGAAGAGTTTAGTCATATTACTTAATCTGTCAGTAAAAACTATTCCTTCAAGATGGTCATATTCGTGCTGAATAATTCTCGCTATTACGCCGTCAAACCACTCTTCTTTTTCTTCAAAATTCTCATCCGCGTATCGTAAAAGAACCCTGCTCTTTCTCGCAACATCTTCATGAATATCAGGCAAACTCAAGCATCCTTCATTAAAATACCATTCTTCGCCTTCTTCTTCAATAATTTGCGGATTAATAAAAGCTCTCTTAAAATCTTTTACTTCAGGAAAATGTTTCTCATACGGAGAAGCATCAACAACAAATATTCTTATGGATTTATTTATCTGCGGTGCAGCCAATCCGACACCTTCCGCATTATACATGGTTTCGAACATATTATCGATTAAAACATGTAAATCAGGATAATCTTTATCTATTTCCTGCGCCGTTTTCTTTAAAACAGGATGTCCTAATGCCACTATCGGTAATATCATAACGTTTGCATATAAGTTTGTAAAATAATTGTCGCACTAACTCTATCAACAAGACTTTTATCTTGTCTTTTAGATTTTTTTGCGCCGGACATCAAAATAGCTTCTTGTGCCATTTTTGATGTAAATCTTTCATCAACCTGATGTATAGGTATTTTCGGATATATTTTTTTTAATCTATTAATAAAAGGGGTAATATATTGCATTGATTGCGATTCTTTGCCCGACATATCTACAGCATAGCCAACGATAAAGGCATCTATCTGATTATCTTTCATATAATCCTCAATAAAATTGAATATATCGTTACTGCTAACCGTCGTCAATGCAGTTGCAATAATTTTCAACTCGTCACTGACTGCAATACCGACTCTTTTTTTGCCGTAATCAATAGCAAATAATCTTCCCATAAACTTTTTGCAAAGGTACTGATTTTTTCTTACTTTTGTAAAATTTTTCTATGCAAGAGTTAATAATCAAAATCGAAACCTTTTGGAATGACCGTTCTAAGGCTAATTCACAGGAATACAAAGCTGTGGTCTTTGAATGCATTAGATTATTAAACGAAGGGAAATTACGCGTCTGTGAGAAGATAGACGGCAAGTGGACGACAAATGAATGGTTAAAGAAAGCTATACTTCTATATTTTTCTATTGCCGAATTGAAAAAATCGGGAGCCGGAGATTTGGTTTTCTACGATAAGATTCCTGTTAAAAGCAATTACGATGAATTAAATGTCCGCGCTGTTCCTCCGACAGTTACAAGATACGGTTCATACATTGCTCCTAATGTAATTTTAATGCCGAGTTATGTTAACATCGGCGCTTATGTTGATTCCGGTACTATGGTCGACACATGGGCTACGGTTGGTTCTTGTGCCCAAATAGGAAAAAACGTTCACCTCAGCGGCGGAGTCGGAATAGGCGGCGTACTTGAACCTTTACAAGCCAATCCGGTTATAATTGAAGACGATTGCTTTATCGGTTCGCGAAGTATTATTGTAGAAGGAGCATTTATCGACAAAGAAGTCGTGATAGGCGCGAATACGGTAATCACTTCATCAACACAAGTTATTGATGTTAGCGGAGATAAAGAAATAATTTACAAAGGTTACGTACCGCCGAGATCCGTTGTTATTCCCGGAACCCGCAAAAAAACATTTCCTGCAGGAGAATATGAAATAGCTTGTGCTTACATTATCGGTAAAAGAAATGAGAGTACCGACAAAAAAACCTCTCTGAATGATGCTTTAAGAAAGACGGAAGAAGTTTAGTTTATGATAATCGACGACAATTTTAAGAATATAGTTGCCGAATGCGTTGATGTTTTGCGCAAAGGCGGCACAATTTTATATCCTACAGATACAATCTGGGGAATCGGTTGCGATGCAACGAATAGTAAGGCTGTGGAAAAAATTTACAAAATAAAAAGAAGACCCGAAGACAAAAGTCCGATAATTTTAATTGATGATGAAATGAAACTTTTCGACTATGTCGAAAATATTCCGCCTATTGCTATAGATCTGATTAACAGCGTAAGAAATCCGGTTTCAATAATTTATCCTAAAGCAAAAAATCTTCCATACAATGTTATTGCCGAAGATGGTTCCGTTGCAATCAGAGTTGTTAAGCAAACATTCTGCAAAAAGCTCATCAATTTGTTCGGGAAACCAATAGTTTCTACTTCCGCAAATATTTCCGGACATCCTACTCCGCTGACTTACAATGATATTCAGGAAATAATTTTTAGGGAGGTCGATTATGTCGTAAGCAGAAGCATGGAAGAACATTTCGAAATTAAACCTTCGACAATTGTAAAATTTAATAAAGACGGTGAACTTGAAATCATAAGATCATAACAACATGACGGAAAACTATCATTTAACATCATTAACAGCTATCTCACCGATAGACGGTAGATACGCCGATAAAACATCGGTTTTAAGAAAATATTTTTCGGAATACGCATTGATAAAATATCGGTTAAAAACCGAAATAGAATATTTTATTGCACTGTGCGAATTACCGCTGCCTCAGTTAGAAGAATTTCCCGAAAAGAAATTTGCTAAATTGAGAAACATTTACGAATCTTTCGATGTTGATGCTGCGGAAAAAGTCAAAAGAATCGAAGATGTTACAAACCATGATGTTAAGGCCGTTGAATATTTTCTTCGCGACAGTTTTGACGAACTCGGAGTTGCGGAATACAAAGAATTTATTCATTTCGGATTAACTTCTCAGGATATTAATAATACTGCAATTCCGATGATGCTAAAAGATGCCCACAACGAAGTTATTTTGCCGGAACTCGAATTGATTTCGGACAAATTATTTCAACTTTCTGAGGAATGGAAAAATATTCCAATGCTGGCACATACACACGGGCAACCCGCTTCTCCGACAACTTTAGGCAAAGAAATTTATGTTTTCTACGAAAGAATTACAGAACAAATAGAACTTTTAAAACAAATCGAATTTTGGGGAAAGTTTGGCGGCGCTACCGGAAATCTAAATGCCCACAAAATTGCTTATCCTATGTTCGACTGGAGAAAATTCGCCAAATTCTTTTTGGAAACTTACCTCGAAATAAACAGACAGACAACAACAACACAGATTGAGCATTACGATATGCTTTCGGCATATTGTCAAAATATTATGCGCATAAATACAATTCTGTTGGATCTTAACAGAGATATGTGGTCGTATATTTCAATGGAATACTTCAAGCAGACCATCAAAAAAGATGAAGTAGGCTCTTCTGCAATGCCGCACAAAGTTAATCCGATTGACTTCGAAAATTCCGAAGGAAACATCGGTTTGGCAAACACATTATTTTCACACTTTGCAGAAAAACTACCAGTATCACGCATGCAAAGAGATTTAACCGACTCAACTGTAACGCGTAATTTAGGTTTACCTCTTGCTTATTCGTTGATTGCATATAAGTCTTTAATGAAAGGTTTCGGTAAAGTTCTGGTAAATGTTGAAAAAATTTCACAAGATTTAGAAAGCAATTGGGCGATAGTTGCCGAAGCCATTCAAACTATCTTGAGAAGAGAATCTTATCCCGATCCTTACAATGCTTTAAAAACCCTTACGCGCAAAAATACTAAGGTAAGCAAAGAAGATCTGCATGAGTTTATTTCGACATTAAATATTTCCGATGAAGTTAAGAAGGAATTAATGGAAATAGCACCTATGAATTACGTAGGATATGCGGAAGAAATATAAATTATGTTCAAGTTAGGGTTATTCAATATCAAAAAACAAATAAATAACTTTAGAGCTTCAAAAAATATTTCCGCATAATTTGCGCTTAAACTATTAATCCGAAGATTAAAAAACTATGGAAATATTATTCCTTAGACAATAAGATCTACTACACAGAAACCAAGCTTACAAAAACAATTGCAGATATTGCTGTTTTCGGTATCAAAGCTAATTTTTTAAGAGTTTTTGCATCGGAAAAGATAATACCATAGCATTTCCTGAAACCGATACTAAAGCCATTTGCATTGAAAACGCCGGCAAAGACCATAAGCCATCTCCCCAATATGAAATCATTTCCAACCGACCCTGTTTTGTCAATGTTATTGCCATTATAAAAACAAGGACTGTTAAGACAATACAAAAGATAAACGGGTCGGGAATACACCTCTAAACAATTGCAAAACAAGCGTTTATAAATTTATTAAACATGGCGCGAAGATACAAAATTAATTTACTATCTTTGTAAGTTAAATGAAAAAAGCACATGTCAGAGAAAGAGAAGAAATACGTTGAGACACCATTAATGAAGCAATATTATTCTATTAAAGCTAAGTATCCCGACGCTTTATTGCTTTTTCGAGTAGGCGATTTTTACGAAACTTTCGGCGATGATGCAATTATCAGCTCCGAAACTTTAGGTATCGTACTTACGCGCCGTGCAAACGGATCGGCAAGTTCGGTGGAGTTAGCCGGATTTCCTCATCATGCGCTTGATACTTATTTGCCGAAACTTGTAAAAGCCGGTTATCGAGTAGCTATCTGCGATCAACTGGAAGACCCGAAACAAGCCACAAAAATAGTAAAACGCGGTGTTACTGAGCTGGTTACTCCCGGAGTCTCTTATAATGATAAAACCTTCGACCAAAAAGAAAATAATTTTCTCGCATGTATTCATTTCACAAATAATATACACGGAATCGCTTTGCTTGATATTTCTACCGGCGAATTTTATGTATCTCAAGGAAATACGGATTATATAGATAAAGTTCTGCAAGGATTCAAACCTAATGAAATAATTATTCAGAAACGATATAAAGCTTTCTTCAACGAACATTTCGGTCAAAGCGGAAATTATTATGTAGCTACTTTCGATGATTGGGTTTTCACTAAAGAATTCGGTTTCGAAACACTGACAAAACAATTCCATACGCTTTCTCTCAAAGGTTTCGGTATCGAAGATATGGAAGAGGCAATCATAGCCGGCGGCGGTATTCTTCATTATCTTTTTGAAACTTGTCATGATAAAACCGAACATATTACTTCGGTTTCACGTTTGGATGAAGACGATTATGTTTGGCTTGATAAATTTACTATTCGAAATTTGGAACTTATCTCCGGCAATAATAGTAATGCAAAAACATTATTCGGAGTAATTGATAATACTGTTTCCCCTACGGGAAGCCGTATGCTGCGCAAATGGCATATAATGCCGCTGAAAAATATAGACGCAATAAATTATCGTCTAAACATCGTAGAACATTTGATAGGCAATCGTAATTTATTGGAATCATTAAGAAAAGAGATAAAAATTATCGGTGATATTGAACGTATTACGGGTAAGATTGCCACAAGAAGAATTAATCCGCGTGAAATGATTCATCTTAAAAATGCTCTCAAAGCACTCGGCAACATCAAAAAACTCTGCGAAGAATCGGAATCCAAGGATATTAAACAAATTGTAAGCGGAATCGACGAGTGCAAAAACGCCATTGATTCCATCACCAAAATCATCAAGGAAGATCCGCCCGTTATGATACAAAAATGCGGTGTTATCAATGACGGAGTTAATGATAATCTTGACGAATGTCGAGATCTGGCTTTTTCAGGAAAAGATTACCTGATGAATATTCAAAAAAGGGAAATCGAAAATACAGGAATTCCTTCCCTGAAAATCAGTTTTAACAATGTTTTCGGATACTATATTGAAGTTACAAACACTCACAAAGATAAAGTTCCTGCCGAATGGCACAGAAAACAAACTTTGGTTAACGCCGAAAGATACGTTACTCAAGAATTGAAAGAACTCGAATCAAAGATTTTATCGGCCGAAGGGCAAATTTCCAGTTTGGAACTTTCTATTTACGAAGAATTAATTGACGAGCTTTTGCAATATATCAAAGCTTTTCAAAGAAACGGCTCAATTGCTGCAACTTTGGATTGTTTGCAAAGTTTGGCAACAACGGCAATTAAAAATAATTACACCAGACCTGTTTTTACCGATAGTTTCGAAATTAATATTTTAGGCGGAAGACATCCTGTAATCGAACAACAAATGCCCGCAGGAGAAAGCTACATTCCTAATGATGTTTATTTAGACAATGACATTCAACAGATTATGATGATCACCGGCCCGAATATGTCGGGTAAATCGGCTTTGCTTAGGCAAACCGCTCTCATAGTGCTTTTGGCACAAATGGGTTCATTTGTGCCGGCAAAATCTGTTACTTTAGGAATTGTAGATAAGATTTTCACCCGTGTCGGAGCTTCTGATAATATTACTTCTGGAGAATCTACTTTTATGGTGGAAATGAATGAAACTGCGAGTATATTGAATAATATTTCGAATCGATGCCTTATTCTGTTGGATGAAATAGGAAGAGGAACAAGCACTTATGACGGTATTTCAATTGCTTGGGCAATAAGTGAATTTCTTCACGACCATTCCACATCAAGGGCTAAAGTTATGTTTGCTACCCATTATCACGAACTTAATGAAATGGCTAATTCGAAGAAAAGAATTAAGAATTATCATGTTACCGTTCGTGAAACCGATAATAAGGTTATCTTTTTAAGAAAACTTGCCAAAGGCGGTACGGAACATAGTTTCGGTATTCATGTGGCAAGAATGGCCGGAATGCCGCCTGTTGTCCTTCGCAGAGCAAATGAGATTCTCAAACAACTTGAGCAATCGCAACGAAAAGAATTATCGAAAAAAGATGATAAGAAAGGTAATCCTTCCGTTAATCCGCTGCAAATAAGTTTAATCCAAATGGAAGACCCTCTTCTGATTCAAATACGGGATGAAATTTTAAACACAGATATTAATTCGCTCACACCTATTGAAGCGCTTTTAAAACTGAACGAAATAAAAAAATTAATAATTAAACTGTAAAACATGAATAGATTTATCATTTCTTTGCTAATTTGTTTATTTTCACTAACCTGTTTTTCACAGGACTATAAGAAAATGATTGAAGATGCCGGAACTTCAAAAGACCATTCCGGCGCCAATTATGTAACTGTTTTCGACAGTACTTCGGTTTATATGGAAGAAACCGGATTGAGTTATTACCACACTCATTATCTTACTAAGATTCTTGACAATAAAGGTGCAAGAGAATTCAGCGTGATAAAAGTGGATTATGATCCGCTTTCCGCCTACGTGGAAATCAATGAAGTTAAGGTTTATAGAAAGAACGGAAATGTTGAAACTATTACCAATCCTGTTCTCGACTATATTGCGCCGGCAAGAATGATTTACTGGGGTGCAAGTCAGAAGATGATTGAAGTCGGTTATCTAGAACCGGGTGATGCAGTGGAAGTAAAATCATTCAAGAAAGGTTATACTTACGCACTTTTAATGGATGATAATGATAAATATATTCCTCCGATGCGCGGAAATTATTATGATATTGTACCGTTCTGGAGCTCTCAACCTATTTTAAGTAAAGTTTACGAATTAAATATTCTGAAATCAAAATTCTTACAATATAAAGCGTATAACGGAGAATTGGATATAAAATCTCATGACGACCCTAATGATAATTTAAGGAAGATTTATGTATTCGGTATGAATGATATTAAACCGAAAAAACTTCCTCCAGCAACGGTTGCCAAAAGTGATATTGAAGCTAAGTTACTGCTTTCAACAAGTGAAGATTGGGAAGCAAAATCCCGTTGGTTTTACAATGTAAATGAAGATTACGGAAGCTTTGATCCTACTCCCGAATTAAAAGCTTTTGTAAATGATTTGCTGGTTCCGGCAAAAAATGAAACCGATTCCATCAGTATTTTAACTCATTGGGTTGCTGATAATATGCGTTATTCCGGAATTTCCATGGGACCGGGCGAAGGATATACTCTCCATAATGCGGAGATGAATTTTACCGACAGATGCGGCGTTTGCAAGGATAAGGCAAGTTTATTGATTGCGATGTTGCGTGCTGCCGGCTTCGAATCTTATGCTGCCATGACAATGGCTGGCGAAAGAATCGACAGAATTCCTGCCGATCAGTTCAACCACAGCGTCAGTATTGTAAAACGACGTAACGGTGAGTTTGAATTACTTGACCCTACTTGGGTGCCTAATATTCGTGAATTATGGTCGAGTGCCGAGCAACAACAAAATTATCTCATCGGATTACCTGAAGGTGCCGATTTGATGGAAACTCCTATTTCGGCTCCTGAAAATCATTATGTTTATATGACAGCTATATCTGAAATTGAAGCCGACGGAACTTTAATTTGCGATTTACATATCACTGCGGAAGGCCAATCCGATGCAGCAGTACGAGGAATTTTCTCATCAAGATACAGCGAATGGAAAAACAATGTTGAATCCGAAATACTTCGCATTGATCCCAGAGCCGAAATAATTTCCGTAATTCATACGGATAGCGAGAAATATCTGGAACAACCTGTTGAAATTACCTACAAGATAAAAATTCCAAATTACGCAACGGTAACAGATAAAGAAATTATTTTTATTCCTTTTTCGGCAAAACAGGTTTTCAAAAGGGCTATGGCACATTTGAATTTTGACACATCAGTAGAAAAAAGAGAATACGCTTTCAGAGACAGATGTTCAAGACTTATTGTTATCAACGAGGAAATAACTCTCCCAAAACATTCAAAAACCGCATATCTTCCTGAGGAAAAAAGCGTTACATCAGAATACATCAATTATTCAGGAAAATATGATCTCAAAAAGAGAAAATTAAATTTCAACCAAACTGCAAGCTTAGGTAAACGAATCTACGAAGCTGAAGAATGGATTCCGTTTAAAGATTTAGTTGATGCTCAGAACGGTTATGCAAATCAGGCTATTATTCTAATCAAATAATTTCATTAATCATTTTTTAAAACAAAGACCATGCAAACATTAAATAAAATATTAATAATAAGCATTTTAAGCATAACATCTTTTTGCGCATTCGCACAAGATACAAAATCGGATGCTATTTTTCATAATATCAAAAGAGAATATGTTATTAATGAAGACGGAAGTGTGGATTTTACATACAGAAAAGAATTAGAATTGATTTCCAACCGATCATTCTTCAGGGATTTCGGAGAAACATTTATAGTTTACAATCCTGAATTTCAAACATTAAAAATAAACGAATCCTATACTATCCGAAAAGACGGCAGTATTGTTAGAACTCCTGAGAATGCTTTCAATGAAGTTCTGCCTTCCGGTTGTACGGATTGTGCGCGTTATAACAATATGAAAGAAATGGTTGTAACTCATACGGCACTTGAATATAATGCAACTATAGTTTTGGATTATACAATTCATACCAAACCCGAATTTATTACAAATTTTATGGAAATAATAAATTTTGTAGAGTATGCTCCTGTAAAAAATTATGACGTCTTTGTTAAGGTTGCTCAAAACATCGAATTAAAAGAAAGAATGCTAAATTTAAGATTAGGAGCTACTATAAATAAAGAAGGGGATTATAAAACTTATCATTGGAATGTCGGAAATTTGGGACAAACAATTTCGGAATCTTACATGCCGGCTTATGAGGAATTGTATCCTGTTCTTATTATTTCGACATTTAAAGATATGACAAATGCGTATTTCAGTTTAGTGAATCAGGAATCTTTAAAAACGACAGATCTTCCCGAGAGTAAAACCGCAATTGCCGAAATAGTTAGCACGGAAAAAAGCAATCTAGAGAATATCTTATCAATAAGAGATTATGTTATTGATTATATTAGATACAATAATTTCAGCTTGAAATACAATAATTATCAACTTGCTACACCCGCAACCGTTTGGCAATCAAGATGCGGTAATGAAGCCGAAAAAGCGGTAATGCTGGCGTGTATGTTAAATACTGCGGGCTTTGAAGCCATACCCGTTACTTTCACAAAACCGAGAATGCACAGCAATGAAATCGGATGTCTGGATGTTATTTCACATTGGGGCGTAAGAGTGATAAACGACGGCAAACCTCTTATCATTTCGCCGGTAAGAAAAAGTAACGTTTCGATGGATATTGAATTTCCCGAATATTCTATGTATTTCATCAGCGCAACCGTAGAGACTTTCAGAGCAACTAACAGCGAAAAAATTCCAACTGAAATATCTGTCACTGGAAATATCAATATTGCACTTGACGGAAAGGCCGGGGGGAATTTGAGTTTAGGTGTTACTTCGTCAAAACTTCCTGTATTTTCAATAATTAAAGACTCCGCGAAAGCTAATGATATTGTAATGAATATCAAAGGCGAAACAAGCAATATTAAGTTAAGCGAACAAAAAATTTCAATGGATTTAGAAGCCGATAATATTTCAGTTACCGATATGAAAGCAGGATATTATTCCTTTGAAATTCCGGAAACTAAATATGGAATTAATATTAATCCTTCGTATTTGAATACTGAACGTAAAACTGAAGTTATTTGCGGAAAGACTAATGAAACTTACAAATATAAAATCACATTACCGGCAGGACATCAATATATTGGAAAAAATGTTGAAAAAATTATTGATAAATCGTTCGGAAAAGTCATCATCAAAATTACTGCCAATAAAAACATTATTGAAATTGAAAGAAGCATTGTAATCAATGAAGATCGTATTAAGTTGAACGATTATAGTGATTTCAGAGAGATGATGATTTTATGGAATAATGAAACATACAAAAAGTTTATTGTTAAGTGATGTAAGAAATTTAACGATTAATACATCATTACAAAACAATAAACTTAAGTAATATTTTATCCTTAGGATAGAGAATGATGTTTTCATTTCCTCTAATCATCGGATTATCATAGTTAGTTTTCGATTATTTTACTTTTTTATTTTTGTAATCGAATTATAAACTTCTACAGCGGATGACGTTTGTTTTTTGACTTTTATTCTTCTGCTTTCTCGCTTCTACACAGTAGCTTCAACGTTCCAAACAAAAGCACGTACTCCTACTTCCTTGTTTCTATTGTCAAGTTTACGTACATTCTTGAGCAGTTCCTCAACCTTATCGGTATCAATAACTGTTAAAACTGCGGAATTCATTTCCGGCCAAGTATGGGTACCGCGGCGAGGTTCTCCCGTATATGTTCCCCTACCCTGAACATCTTCCAAAAAAGTAAACCCTCTTATTTCTAATTGATCCAACATGTATTCAACACGTTCGGTATTAGCTTGGTTAAATACTATAAATACTGCTTTCATTTTTTATATTTGTTATTATTATTTAATATAAGGTGAATAACTAATTTATTAATTTAAGGATAAAGCCGATAAAAGGTTTTTGAGATTACCATCTACCATGTTACCGGCTTTATCCGTTTTATAAGTTTATTCGGCTTAATTCTCTATCAATTATTAAATTTTATGATCATTATCCGACTTTCCGCCCTCAATTTTCAAAGCTCCGTTAGTCTCGTCAGATTGATCCATGAATACGAAAGTTTTACGCAACTTTTCGGATTTATTACGTTCACCTTTTCTCGACAAGAATGAATAAAGTACAGGAACAACTATTAATGTTACTATAGTTGAAACTGTTAAACCGCCGATTACGACAATACCCAACGGTACCCATATTTCGGAACCTTCACTGGTACTTAATGCCATAGGAAGCATACCTAAAATGGTTGTAACAGCCGTCATTAATACGGGGCGCAGACGGGATTGTCCAGAAAGTGCGATTGCTTCTCTCATTTCGTAGCCTCTATCTCTCATCAAGTTGATATAGTCAACCAGCACTATACCATTCTTGACGACAATACCTACAAGCAAGATGATACCTAACGCTCCAATCATATCTAAAGTGGTATTGGTAATCAGTAAAGCTGCCACAACACCTGTGATTGCAAAGAGTACGGATGACATCAATATGAGCGGTTTTGAGAAGGATTCGAATTGAGACGCCATAACAACATAAACCAACATCACAATGAGTAAGAACAATGTAGTTAGATCGCCGAATGTATCTTGTTGATCTTCGTATGATCCGCCGATATTTATCACAATTCCCGGAGGGACATCAAGCGTGTCAACAATTTTCTGAATTTCAGGAACAAGCTCACTCAAAGCAACATTAACAGGTGTGGCCGATACCGTTACAATACGTTCACGGCGTTGACGTTCAATTTTGGGAGGAGCCCAATATTCTTCAATAGTGGCAAGTTCTTTCAACTTTATCATCTGGCCGGTAGGAGTCATCAAAGTTAATTCTTCGATATCGGTAATAGAATTTCTGTAATCCTCTTCAAGGCGAACTACAATATCATATTCCTCGCCATCTTCTTTCAAATATCCGACAGTCATTCCGTTAACACGATTACGAACATAAGTAGCCGCAGTTGCAGTCGTAAGTCCGTGAAGAGCTAATTTTTCTTTATCGAAATTTATTTGCAATTCCGCACGGTCTTCTTCCCTACTTATCTTAATATCACGTGCACCCTTAACATCTTTAAGTTTTTGTTCTATTTCGAGGGCAAGAGCATTGGTTTTATCGAAATCATATCCGAAGATTTGAACATCGACTGTGTTGGAACCACCCATGCCACCTGATGTGGAAACTTGGTATTTTATTACTTCGGGCATTGATTCCAACTCTTGACGAACAACTTCAGAGATTTCAAAAATTGTACGCTCTCTTTCGTATTTTTTCGAAGTACGCACCGTCATATTAATAGTATTACTTGACGATTGAGAGAACAAACTTGAGATACTTGCTTCATCGCTTGAACCTGCTGTAGTTGAAATAAGTTGAGTTTCAGGAACAAGTACCATAATTTTTTCCTCAATACTACGAGCTATCTTTGCAGTTTCTTCAACTCGGGTACCACGTTGTAATTCAACATAAACAGAAAAACGTCCGTTATCTTCCTGCGGCATAAAGTCGAAACCTATTCTGCCGTTAATTAAAGGAATTAATGAAACCACAAACAATATTACTGCTACAGACAGGGTAATATACCTGTGCTTCATACACACTCTCAATGCTTTTGCATAGAAAACATCCACTTTATCCAAGAAACGAACCACAGTATTTTCGTAAGTAAAACGCGGTTGTTTTTTACGTTTAGCTTTTCTTTCTTCATTAGCTTTTTTAGATTTCAGTAATTTTGAAGAAAGCATCGGGGTAAGAGTAATAGCTACAACAGTTGAAGTACAAACAACAATAGTTACAATCCAACCCATTTCTTTAAAGATAACTCCCATTTGTCCGCCCAACATTGTCAAAGGAACAAATACGGCAACAATTACGAGTGTAGTTGCGATAACCGATACCCAGACTTCATTAGTAGCGTAAATCGCCGCCTCTCGAGGACTTGCTCCCCGTTCAATATGCCGTGTGATATTTTCCAATACAACAATGGCATCATCCACAACCATACCAATGGCGATCGTCAACGAACATAATGATATAATATTCAGGGAACTATCGACAAAGAGCAGATAAATGAATGCGACAACCAAAGAAATCGGAATTGTTACACCAATGATAATTGTGGCTCGCCATTTACCCAAGAAGAATAATACGACTAACACAACAAAAAGTAAGGCGTACATAATTGATTCCGTGAGGCCATTTATCGCGTTTGAAATATATTCCGAAGAATCATAAATCAAATCTATCTCAATATCAGGAGGTAATGTCGGTATAATTTTTTCCAATTCACTAACAACATCCTTACAAACCTGAACAGAGTTGGCGCCGGATTGTTTCATAACAATCATACGAACACCATCCATTCCATTAATCTTTTCTTCCAGAGATAAATCTTTGATTGTATCTCTCACTATTGCCAAGTCGCGAACAAAAATTTGTTTTCCATCATAAGTTGTAGTAACAACAATATCATTTATTTCACTACTTTCAACAAATTCTCCTTGAACGCGCAACTGGTATTGTTCGTTACCCATTTTTACCGAACCGGATGCAAGGTTAAGATTGCTGGATGCAATAGCTTGGCCTACGGCTTCAAGACTAAGGTTATATGAATTAATTCTGTTCGGGTCTAATTCAACATAAACGTATCTACTTGGAGCTCCTGAAATAGAGAGACTTCCGATGCCATCGATACGATTAAGAACATTAACAACCTGATCGTCTAATATTTTTTCCAATCCCACATAGCTTTCATCTGCCGTAATTGCATACTGCATAATGGGCATCATACTCGAATTGAACTTGTAGATTGTCGGCCTGTTACAATCGTCCGGTAAAGATTCATACACCATATCTATAGCCGACCGCACATCATTTATCGACTCATCCAGATTTGTTCCCCAGTTAAATTCTAACATTACCACCGACATATTATCCATAGAAGTTGAATAGATTTCTTTCAATCCGTCAACAGAGTTCAATGAATTTTCCAACAAACGTGTGACATTAGTTTCAATTTCACTTCCGTTAGCGCCGGCGTAAACAGTCATAACCGACACATACGGCGGCTCCATTTCAGGGTATTGATCTATGGGTAATCTTTGTAAACTAAAGACACCCAGAATAACAACCGCCACAAAGATCAAAGCTGTGGTAATCGGTTTATTAATAGCTGTTTTATATATACTCATCGCTTATTTCTTTAATACAATAAAATGAAATTTATTTTTTATTGACAACATTAAGTTTGACTCCTTCAACGAGCCTTGCTTGACCAACAACAACAAGTTCACTACCTTCTTTGATTTGGTCTGACAAAATCTCAATATTATCGTCGAAACGTTGACCCAAATTAACGACAACTCTTTTTGCCACGCCGTTTTCATTTAAGAAAACATAACGTTCATTAGCTCCCTGCATTTTTAATACAGATTGATAAGGTGCTATCACACTCTCAATTTCTCCCATCGAAATTGTTGTGGTAGCATACATTCCCGGCCTGAGTGTTTCATGCGGATTAGAAATAATCAGCTTAACTTGGAAAGTATGTGATGATGCATCAATTGTCGGATATACCATTTCAATTTTTGCCGGAAATACTCTATCCGGATAAATTGTTGAACGAACATCTACATCCATACCGTTTTTCACCAAAGGAAAATATGTTTCGGGAATATTGATAAAAGCTTTCAGAACATTCATTTGTGTTAATACAACGATCGGTTGACCTGAATAAAGTTCTCCGTCTTCATAATATTTTGCTGTTATTACACCGGAGAAAGGCGCTTTTACGTATGTATTCTGTTCCAAGAAAGCCACATTCTCACGAGTCTGTTCCAATTGCAACTTTATCTGATCATAATTTTGCTGAGAAATACTACCCATTTTATGCAAAGCTTCAACTCTTTCATATTCAACCTCAAGATTAGCCAAGGAAAGCTTTGCCGTTCTGACTTGGTTTTGATCCAGGCGGGCAAGATTATCACCTTTATTAACTCTTGAGCCGACTTCAACATAAATATGTTCTATACGACCAGTCATTGAAGGCGCAACATTCATAGTTTCATAACCTTGTAAAGTTGTGTTGAAATCAAGGATTCTTGCAATCTCACTCTTGTGCAAAACAAGGGTTTCAACAGGTTCAATACGCTCAACGTGTGTTTCAGTAGTTGTGTTTTTTTGTCCGCAACCGACAAAAAGTAAAGCTATACAGCTTAAAATCATTAGTTTTTTAAATTTATTCATGGTGTTTAATTATTATCTAATTTATCAATTATAATTAATCGGTAATATTTAATAAGTTTTTCAATTCTATTTTAGCATTCGTTAAATCGATAATCGATTGAATATAATTGCTTTGAGCGGTAATAAGGTTTGTACTCGCATTAGTAACGTCAAGGCTGGAAGCTCTACCATACTCATATTTATTAGAGATATTACCGAAAACTCTTTCGGAAACCTCAATGTTCTTACTTTGAGTTTCATAGTTTTCATAAGCAGAGAGCAAATTATATTTTAACTGGCGTTCTTGAATCTTTAGCGCATCGCTTGTTGTTATAAATTCATTTTGTGCAATCTGATGCGATAATTTTGCTTCCTGAAGTTTTGCAGTTCTCGTTCCGCTTGACCAAATAGGAACGCTGACAGAAACTCCAACCAAACTCGGAGGAGTCATATTCATACCTTCGCTTTTTCCAAAATATGTTTTTGCAGAATATTGATAGAAAACATTTGCAGAAGGAATATAATCCATTGCACTCATCGTAATTTGTTTTTGCGTTAATGCAAGATTCTTTTGCAATAATTGGTAATCGTAATTATTACTCATGTTAAAATTAGTTGCAATAAGGTTGTGAGTAGAATTAATATCAATTATATCGTCAAGTTTGTCTGTGAGAATAAGTTTGCTATCTATATCAGCGCCTAATTGTAATATTAATGAATTATACAACATTTCGAGAGTTCGCTTAGTGCTGTTTATTGTATTTTCCAAAGAAGACACTTGAACGTAAAGTTGATCAGCGTCAACTTGCTCTGCAACACCCACTGTTACCGAATTTTGGGTTGTTTGATATAAAGTTTTAAGGTTTTCCAAACTTTGTTCAAGCAATCCTATAGTTTCTTCCATCGCTAAAGCTGTTGTATATAATTGAGATACGGTCGAAGATATTTGTTGTTTGTTTTTCTCCGAATTAATATCAGCCATTTCAATAGCTATATTATTAAGTAAAGTACCTACAATTTGTGCACCGCTAATTGCAACAGCAGCAGTAACCGCCATAGTTCCTACCGGATTTAAGGGTATTGCCACGCTAATCGGTTCTACGCCGGGCACGCCCGTATCCATTTCCATAACCATTTCATAACCGCAATAGTTTTGATAATCCAGAGATCCGTTAACTTGTGGCAGCATCGTAGCTAACGTTTGCCATTTGGCTCTTTTAGCTTTCTGGATAGATAGATCGCTATTTGCAACAGACAAGTTATGTTCCCATGCATACTGTTGTGCATCTTTAAGCGAAAGCGACAATGTTTTGCTTTCTTGAGCAAATCCGTTGCAAAACATTGCAATAGCCACAAAAACAACTAAAAAGATTTTTTTATTCATATATTTACTTATTTATTATTATCAATTAAAATTAAATTAAAAAAACAGTTAGACGATAAACTTATTGTTTGGTTTCAAATTATTTCACTTTTTCTTTATTATTTTTTACTTTGAGATAATATTGCAAGCCGTTTTCATTTACAAGAATTCTCAAATAACTGTCCAACAGAAAATCTATCGACTGTTGGGTCGTAAACTTTCTAAATTGTTTCAAATTATCTACAGCCTTACCTTTTAAAGCAGTTAAAAAAATTGCCATTGCAACAACATCAATTTCTTTACGATATAAATTATCTTGAACTCCTTCAATCAAATTGTCTCTTACAATCTCATACATTTTTTCATCGGCTTCCTGCATGTGTTTTTGCAGAATATCGGGATAATATTTTTGCATATCAAAGAAGAAACTTCCGAATTTCTCGTGATGTTTCTCATTAAAAAAACTTGCACCCTTCAACATTTTATCAATGCTGTTTGCATTATCATCATTACTTGTTTTTTTCTTAATAAACTTAATCTGTCCGCAACGCAACGACTCAAGTATTTCTTCAATCAATTCTTCTTTTTGGTTAAAATAGGAATAGAAAGTTTTCTTAGAAATACGTAATTCGTTGCAAATGTCATCAATAGACACGCTTCTAAGTCCGTATTTCAAGAACATCTCAGAGGATGTTGTTATTATTTTATCACGCACATTCATATATAACCGTTGTTTATAATTGGCGGCAAAGATATACTTCTTAAGAACACAGAAAACATTATTTATTGTTAAAAATACATAAACTTAAACTTAATTTATGTTAAATAATTGATTACGATACAATTACAGGAAACTAAGAACGTTTTAAAGTTTCCTGAGTAAACTGCGGGGCGGAAATCAAAAAGTTGCATATGATGATTAATATGTTTGATAATGTGGCAATTATAAAATATTTAAATAAATTATTAAATTTCTAAATTTTATAACCCTGCATTTGAAATACCGAATTAATAACCCGCACTTTTTATATCTTTGCAGTAATCTTCAAATTCTAAAACCATAATATGTATCTATATAACAAAATTCTTCTCGGTGCTGTTGCCGGCGATATTATAGGTTCAAGATTTGAGTTCAATTCTAATAAAAGTATTCATTTTTCATTTTTCGATCCTAAGTGTGATTTTACCGATGACACAGTTATGACTGTTGCTATCGCAGACTGGTTGTTGACCGGCAGCAACTTAGTTGATACGGTTAAATATTACGGTAATAAATATACTAATAGAGGTTACGGTAATAAATTTCAACTTTGGTTAAATACAAATGGCATTAAGCCTTATAATAGTTTCGGTAACGGTTCAGCTATGAGGGTCAGTCCTGTTGGTTGGTTGTTCGATACACTGGAAGAAACTTAAAAAAAAGCGAAAGAAAGTGCGGAAATAACACATAATCATCCGGAAGGAATAAAAGGAGCACAGGCTACAGCTGCATGTATATTTTTAGCCCGAACCGGAACTTCAAAAGAGAAGATAAAAAAATATGTAGAAACAACTTTTAACTATAATTTAAGCAGAACCTGCGATGAGATTCGGCCTGATTATGAATTTAATGAAACATGTCAAGGTTCGGTTCCTGAATCCATAATCTGTTTTTTAGAAAGTTCCGATTTTGAAAGCGCCGTAAGATTAGCTATTTCTTTAGGCGGAGATGCCGATACTATGGCAACAATTGCCGGCTCAATTGCCGAAGCATATTATAAAGAAATTCCTAAATGGATAACGCAAGAAACCATTAACCGTCTTCCCGAAGAGTTTGTTATTGTACTCACTGAATTTAGTAAAAATTTGATTTTATAAAGCGACCTTTTTAATATCAAAAATATTTATTTATCTTAAAAAATCATACGCATTTAATTAAAAAATAAACTTTCGTTTACTCAACAATTATAATAAAACATAACATTATGATAATCGAAACAAATAATAGAAAAAACCGGACAAGCATGCAGATGATTAATAGTCTTCAACCCGATGAAATTTTTGTTTTCGGTAGTAATCTGCACGGACATCATGGCGGTGGTGCGGCACAAATGGCGAAAGAACGCTGGGGTGCAATTTGGGGACAAGGTGTTGGACTGCAAGGACAAACTTACGCTATTCCAACCATGCATGGAGGTGTTGATTTAATAAAACCCTATATTAATGATTTTATAGAATTTGCAAAATCTCATCCTGAAAAAATATTCCTTGTAACCGAGATTGGCTGCGGAATAGCAGGATTTACCCCACAAGAAATTGCGCCGCTATTTAATGATGCTGTAAATATTGAAAATATCCGATTGCCGCAAAGATTTTGGGAAGTACTTGATAGTAAAAACCAACAATGATGAATGAATAAAAAAACAACTGCCGAAATGTCAAAATAGTATCAACTAATCTAACAGTCTGGCAGTTGTTTATAATTATATTTCCGTAAATCCGGTAATTTTATTCCGGCATTTTAGAATTATTATATTCTTAAATGTTTCACTCTTACATTCCCGGGCAATACTTAGCAATTTTATCGCTAATATTTTTATCTCCGTAAGATTTTTTAAATGCTTGAGCGAATTGTTCCGCCAGTTTCTTGGCAGCAATATGATAAGCTTCCTTGTTTTGCCATGTATTGATAGGAACTAAAAGGTCATCAGGAACACCTTCGATATGTTTCGGAATATGTAAATGAAAGACTTCATCTACAATATAATCATTTGTATTGAGTGTTCCGTTAAGTGCAGCATCAACCATTTTGCGAGTATATACGAGATCAAACCGCTTTCCTACGCCATAACCGCCGCCTGTCCAACCCGTATTGATAAGATAAACCTGAGTATTGTGTTTATCCATTTTAGCACCGAGAAGATCCGAATACATATTAGGATTACTAGGCATGAAAGGAGCTCCGAAAAATCTGCTGAAAGTTGTTTGCGGTTCCACAATACCAGTTTCCGTACCGGCAAGTTTGCTGGTGTAACCCATAAGGAACCAAAGCATTGCTTGTTCTTTATTTAGAATTGAAACAGGAGGTAAAACACCATAAGCATCTGCCGTGAGGAAAAGTATAGTAGTTGGATGTCCGCTACAAGAACTTTCCTTGATATTTTTCAAAAATGACAACGGATAAGATGCGCGGGAGTTTTCCGTTAAACGGTTGTCATAATAATCCACTTCGCCGTTCGGATAAACCATTGCGTTTTCAAGAATTGCACCGTGTTTTGTAGGTTCAGCCTTGTGCATCACAGCATCATAAATATCCGGTTCTTTTTTCGGATTAATATCAATCATTTTTGCAAAACAACCGTATTCAAAATTCGCGATACCTTTATCATCCCAACCATGTTCATCATCACCAAGAAGAGCTCTGTTTGGATCTGCCGAAAGAGTTGTTTTTCCTGTCCCAGAAAGTCCGAGCAACAAAGCGGAGTCGCCGTCCTTACCTTCATTAGCGGAACAATGCAAAGGTAAAATTCCTTCCAAAGGAAGATAATAATTCATAACGGTAAAGATCATCTTTTTCATTGAACCGCAATAAGATGAACCGACAATAACACCGCAGCGGCGATCATAATCCATAGCAACAATCATATCTGAAGTCGTACCGTCGGGTAGTTTTCTAAGTAAACCGTCGTATTTTTTCTTATCTAATTTATTGTACGGCAAACATAATAAAAGGAAGTCTTTATTATAAAAAATACTTTTATGAATATCTGCAGGAATTGGACGAAACATATTGTCTATAAAAACCGAATGTAATGCAGAACTGGTAACTGTTGTTACTGGTAAAGCATAGTCGGAATCGGCGCCTACAACTCTCTCGGTAACGTAAGCCTGAGGTTTTTCAAGAAGCATTTGAATAGCATCTTCAAAAACCATATCAAAAACTTTTTCGTCTATCGGCAGATTATTAGCAGAAGTCCAATCTATATTCTTTTCAGAGATTGTTCTTTTAACCATTACCGTATCTTTCGGACTTCTTCCTGTGGATTCGGGGCGCGACCAAGTAGCCAGTGCACCGCTTTCACAAACTATCGCCTCACGGTTATCAATAGCGTGTTCGATCATTTTGCTTCTTTCAAGATTCTTGAAAACTTTCTGATGCTTGTTTAGTGCATCATGTAATTTGTTGATAGGATTCATCAGTGTTTCGAGGTTTAATTATTCAATAAAAACAGTTAAATATTGAGTTAAAAATTTATTTTTTATCAATGTTAATTAAAAGAATATCTTCTGAATTATAAGGACTTAAAAAAACAATAATGCTAAAACTTTGTGTGTTTTAGCATTATAAATTCATTTTTTCAAATAACTCTTCTTTGCAAAGATATATAAATTTGTTTATTAAACTTGAAATTAGACAAATGATTTAAATATAAAATGGATAAAACCGGTAAAACGAATAAAGGATCATAAAATTTACATATTATTTTTTGTTCGGAATATTAAAGTTTAGTATCACTTGATAAATAAATTAAAAATTCTTTAAAATAATTACACTATCCCAATTCCTTTATTTTTTCCAAAGCCAACGCATCCAAAACTATAATCTTTTTATCCTCAAGACGTATTAAACCGTCGGCTTCAAAACCCTTGATTACCCTTGTAGCATTTTCGGGTGTAACAACAGCAAATTCCGCAATATCTTTTCTTGTCAAGTAATTATAAACAGAAATGCCTTCGTTCTCGGGGAAATTTGAAAGATATAATATAACTTGCGCCATTTTGCCGTTCATCTGCTTATATAACATACTGTTGAATACGGAGAAATACCTGCTTTCAGTTCTTGCGAATCTTCCCATCAACTTAAAACTAAACATTGTATTTTCACTTGCAAGTTTACGTAAATACTCATTATCAAACACACAGATAGTACAATCGCTTAAGGCCTGAGCAGTAAAATGATATGTGCCGGGATAAAATAATCCCGACAAAGAAAGAAAATCACCCTGCGTTGCTATTCTTAAATTGGTATTTTTACCAAACCCATTTTCCATACATTCCTTTACATATCCCTTCAAAATAAACATTGCCGAAGAAGTATAGGCTCCCTGCTTAAATAATATTTCGCCGGGTTTGAACTTCATTTGGTGTTTGTAAAATTGTAATTCGTTCAAAATGTCATCTGACAAATCTTCAAAACAATTAGCTCCGAGATTGATCATAGGGATTGAGGCAATTAATTCTTTCCTATCCATCTATTTCATTTTAAATTATTTGCAAATATACGAAAAAATAATATTGTTACATAACAACTCTAAGATTGTCGCATAACAACATGAAAAAATGTCAAAAAAATTTTTATGGTATTAGCTTTGCAAATAAATAATCAAATGGATAAAAACATGCAAACAATTAAATTAACTAAGGATGATTTTTTAAAGAAGGTAACAAACTATGAAATTAATCCGAATGAATGGAAATATTTAGGTGATAAGCCTTCATTAATTGACTTTTATGCCGATTGGTGCGGTCCGTGTAAATCTATAGCTCCAGTATTAGAAGAACTTGCTAAAGAATATAAAGATGAAATTTATGTGTATAAAGTTAATACGGAAGAAGAAAAAGACTTAGCTTTGGCATTTAATATTAGAAGTATTCCAACCTTAATCTTTGCTCCGCTAAATGATATACCGCAAATGACTCAAGGTGCTTTACCGAAGGGCGAATTAAAAAGACTTATAGACGAAATTCTATTAAAAAAATAATTATTAATCATTAAAAATTTACAAAAATGGAAACAGAATTAAATGTAATGCCTCGTATAGGCGAAAAAGCTCCTGCTTTTACAGCAGTAACAACTCAAGGTAAAATTAATTTCCCCGAAGATTTCAAAGGTAAATGGGTAATTTTATTTAGTCATCCTGCCGATTTTACACCGGTTTGTACCTCAGAGTTTATGACTTTCGGAAAAATGCAAAAAGAGTTCGACGATCTGAATTGTCAATTAATCGGTTTATCTGTCGACGGTAATTCCAGCCACATAGCTTGGTTGCGTACCATCAAAGAAAAAATCGAATATAAAGGCATGAAAAATATTGATGTTCAATTTCCTTTGATTGATGATGTTTCAATGAATGTTTCTAAACTTTACGGTATGATTCAACCGAGCGAAAGCACAACAAAAGCTGTTCGTGCCGTATTCTTTATAGACCCGGAAGCTGTTGTCCGTGCAATGATTTACTATCCTTTATCTTTAGGAAGAAATTTTGATGAAATCAAGCGCGTGCTTATAGCTTTGCAAACCAGCGATAACTTTTCCGTTTCAACTCCGGCCGATTGGCGCCCGGGAGATGACGTAATTGTTCCTGCTCCAAGTACAATGAAAGCTTCTTATGAAAGAATGGCTAATTCCGATAAAGACATTACATGCTACGATTGGTTCTTTTGTACGAAGAAACTTTCAAAAGAACAAGTTGAAAGTAAATTAGGTAAAAAATAAGAATATTCTTATCAGAAAAAAGACCTTATCTAAGCCGTCGAAGATTTATCGGCGGCTTTTTTTAGTTTTAGACTATATCTCTTTGTGTTGGGTAAATATTTTTTTAATTCTTTTCGATGCTTCCCAATTTTTTCAGATTCTCTTTTTCATTGTTTCTTACTTTACAAGTTCTTCGCCTCGCGGTGTCTTATACTTTATAGGTAAATTCACCCAAATTGAAAACGGAATCATACGCCAGAAAAATGCCACAACAGCATATCTGTTGTCAATTACTTTTCTTTTCCTTTTTCCTTCAATATGTTTAATAGTAAGCCTTGCGGCCTTGTCGGGATGCATCATAAAAGGATATTTCTTGCCGTTGAGAATTGGTGTATCTACAATTCCTGGTTGAATATCCGTAATTCTGATTTTTAATTTCTTTATTTTCACCAACTGATTCAGCGCTTCAAGATATGTTGATTGAAATTTTTTCGATGAAGAGTAAACCGCGGAAAGTCCTGTGCCTTTTGTTCCTGCCATAGATGTGAGTACGGCAATTTGTCCTTCACCCTTATCTTCAAAATACTCAAAAGCTTTGTCTATCATTCTGGTAAATCCCATACAATTTGTATTAACTACACATAAATCGGGACTTAATTTATCTTTAGCAGTTGCTTTACGTTGAGAAACTCCGGACGAATGAATATACAAATCCATTCCACCGGTTTTATTTATCAATGAAATAAGATTTTCTTCGGCATTATCCTGCGTTACGTCAATAATTTCAGTAAAAAGTTTATCCGGATATTTCTCTTTCAAACTGTCCAAAGAACACAAATTTCTTCCGGCAGCACCGACAATATATCCCTTTTGCAAATACAGTTTGGCAAGGGATAACCCGATACCAGAAGTTGCGCCTACAATAACAACGCGTTTATTAACATTCTCCTTTAGTTTCATCTTTTACAATATGATTAAAAAAATCATTAAAAGGTTTCATCACTTTTGCTGCTGATAAAACTTCCTTTGAAAATAATTTTTCATCGGTAATAATTTTATCGCTTAAGTTAATAGCAACAAAATAGTTTCTATATTTCAAATAATTTGCGGCCGGAGAATCTTTATCAAAACCATAAGGAACCCGGGTCATTTTATCATTATCATCTTGCAATCCTCCGAATTTTTTAACAAACTCCTTATTGCCTATAATTTCTTCAAAAAGGTCAAAATCATAATAAATAGTTTTTCTAATATCATTAAGATAATCTTTATCCGGCATATAAACTCCCGCTGAGAAAAACGATTTCCCAGGCTCAATATGCAGATAGTAAGTAGATTGATTCCAAATATTCTTTCCTTTAGGACAAATACAAGATCCGAAATTAGTTTTATAAGGTGTTTTATCATTTGAAAACCTAATATCTCTTGCTATTCTGAAAAGTCCTTTTTTAGGATCGAAAGGCCAAATATCATCATCAAATTTACTTATCTCACTTATTAAAAATGATATTATATCCAAAACATTTTGTTTGGCAGTTTCGTATCTTTTTTTGTTTGCATGAAACCACTCACGATTATTATTGTGTTTTAAATCATTAAGAAATGAAAGGGTATCTTGTGTGACCATGGTAGAAAATTTGTACAAAGGTAATAAAAAGCAATCATTATACTAAAAATAACAAAAAAAAGGGTTTTTTAATTTTAGTCTTTTATTTAAAATTAATTTAATTATTATATTAACTTTGCAAAATAAGTGTTAATTTATGCAAGTATTGAAGGATTTTATTAATAAATTATTATTCGAAAAAACCGATAATATATTAATACAATTATTTCGTTACACCTTTGTTGGCGGAACAGCATTTTTAGTCGACTTCGGTTTATTATTTTTCCTAAAAGAAATATGCGGACTTCACTATATTTTATCTGCAACTATTTCATTTATTTTCGGACTAATTGTAAATTATGTAATTAGCGTTTATTGGGTATTTACAAATAAAGGAAATTATAATAGGAAAACTGAGTTTTTATATTTTGCTATTATCGGTATAATAGGATTAGGATTTAATGATTTGTTTATGTGGCTATTTACAGATAAATTCAAAATATATTATTTGCTATCAAAAATTATTTCTGCCGTTTTGGTTTATTTATGGAACTTTTTTGCAAGAAGATATTTTCTGTTCAATAATAATAAAGTAAAAGATGAAGTCAAAGGATAAAAAAATTGTAAGTGAACAAAAATTTCACTCATTTATATTTAGTAAAGATCAAGCTTTAGACTGGATTATAATATGCGGTATATGCATTCTGGCATATATAATATTAAAAATATTCTATCCTTTTCCCGCTACTGTGACGGATTCGGGTGGATATGTAGTATGCGCTCAAAAAGATTTCTTCTCCTTTTACAGACCGTTTGGATATTCATTCTTTCTGCAACAGATTTATGCAATATCCAAAAGCATTCATGCGGTTTTTATTGCTCAAATGATCATATATTTAATTTCCGTAGCATTTTTCTCATTTACTTTAAAATATTTCTTTAAACCGAATAAAAAAGCCATTTGGTATACATTGTTAGTTTTATTTACATGTAATCCTATCGCATTTTTTATGGCAAACTCAATAATGAGCGATATGCTTTTTGCAGTTTTAATCTATTTTATGCTGGCATTACTTATTTTTATCATCAAAAAGAAAAGTTACGTAGCATTGATATTCTTTCTAATTTTTCTATTCTGCTCATTGCATGTTCGTTATACCGCAATGATATTTCCATTTGTTTTTATTCCCATTCTATTCATGAAAAAAGGATCAATCAGATGGGTTGCAGCTTTTTCTATGATACTGATTTCTGTAATCTTTTATAATCAAATCAAGAGCAGCATGAAAAAAACAACAGGTTTTAATCAGTTCTCAACAGGATTCGACGGTTGGCAATTAGCGAACAATGCTCTTCATATCCTTCCCTTTATTGATTTAAAACCGGAAGAAATAGACAATCCGCAAATCAGAAATTTACATGCATTTTCAATACCATATAAAGATCTTATTGCAGAAAAAACAAATAACGGACGAACAGTTACAGCTAGAATTCTTTGGCAGTCGGATTTTCCATTAAAACAATACCTTAGTGAATCTATTAAAATCAACAGAAAACCTTATGCTACAATGTGGATAGCCCTTGGAAGCGGAGTTTATAGCGATTACGGACGTTATCTTATATTACATTATCCGGTTAAATTTATGAGGTATTATTATTTCCCTAATATGGTAAATATGTTTTATCCGACTCATACGGGTATTATGAAAGAATATAAAATAATTGACGGAAAAGATATTCTTGACTGGTATAATATTTCAGATACTCAAAACCTTGAATGTAAAAATGATATTTACGGTAAATTTTTAGCACCTTTATCTAAAATAATAACTTTAATAAGTTGGATTCTGATAATCGGAATCGGAGTAATATCTATCATCAATAAAAAGAAAATAAATTTTGACAGAGATGAAAAAATAATATTTTGGGGATTATTTATATTCGCCGGAATTTATTATGCATCAACAATATTTGCCAGTCCGATAGAATTAAGATATTGGCTGCCAATGTCATGTGTGAAATTTGCTTTCTGTTATATATTATTGAATAAATTATCTGTATATAAAATTAAAGAATTATTACCAACAAGAAAAAATAAAAATGGCTAGAAAAAAAGTTGTTGTAATAGGAGCCGGTCCTGCCGGTTTAACCGCCGGATATGAATTAGCAGATAATTCCGAATATCAAGTTAAAATATTGGAAGAATCAAATTATATCGGCGGTATATCAAAAACTATCGAACATAATGGGAATAGAATGGATATAGGCGGTCACCGTTTCTTTTCTAAAAATAATGAAATAATGAAATTATGGACGGATATACTTCCTATTCAGGGTAGTTCCTCAATTGATGAAAAATTACTACAGCAGGAAAAAGAATATGATACAAACGGACCCGATCCGGAAAAGGAGGATAGAGTGTTATTGATGCGACGCAGAGTATCAAGAATATTTTATTTAAGAAAATTTTTCGACTACCCTATTTCATTAAAATTCGAAACATTTTCAAATATGGGACTAACTCGAACTTTTAAAGCGGCTTTCGGGTATATTTATTCCAATATCAATAAACAAGAAGAAAATTCATTAGAAAATTTTTATATAAACCGCTTCGGAAAGCCATTATACAAGATGTTCTTTGAAAATTATACTGAAAAAGTATGGGGTGTTCATCCGTCTAAGTTAGGAGCTGATTGGGGGTCACAAAGAGTTAAGGGATTGTCTGTTGCCGAAATTGTAAAAAATGTACTCGTCGCACCGTTTAGAAAAAAATCTATCTCACAAAAAGATGTAGAAACTTCTCTGATAGAAAGCTTTATTTATCCGAAATTCGGTCCCGGACAACTATGGGAAACCGTAGCAAACGATATCGTCGAAAAAGGAGTTATTATTGAAAAGAATCATAAAGTAAAAAAAATTAATATAAGCAATAATAAAGTTGTTTCTGTGGTTGCGGAAACAGATGGAAAAGATGAAGTTATCTCTTGCGATTATCTTATTTCTTCAATGCCGATAAAAGACCTTATTTTAGCAATTGATGGAATTGAGATTCCCGACGAAATAAAAAGAATAGCTTCGGAATTGCCTTATAGAGATTTTATGACGGTCGGACTTCTTCTCAATAAGCTTACAATTACCAATAAAACCAAAATAAAAACATGGAACAATATTGTTCCCGATACCTGGATTTATATTCAAGAGCCTGATGTTAAAATAGGCAGATTACAGATTTTCAATAACTGGTCGCCGTATATGGTTAAAGATTTCAAAGATAAAGTTTGGATAGGTCTGGAATATTTTTGTAATGAAGGTGATGAGTTGTGGGAAAAAACCGATGAGGACTTTATCAATTTTGCTATTGATGAATTACATCAAATAAATATTATCGACAAGAAGGATGTAGTGGATTCCGTAAGAGTTAAAGAGAAAAAAGCTTACCCTTCTTATTTCGGCAGCTATTATGAACTGCCGAAAGTTATAGACTTTTTAGATTCTATAGAAAATCTTTATTGTATCGGAAGAAACGGTCAACATCGTTATAATAATATGGATCACTCAATGCTTACGGCAATTGAAGCGGTAAAACATCTCAAAGGCGAATCAACCGACAAATCCGTAATTTGGAATGTAAATACGGAGAAAGATTATCATGAAAAGAAATCATGATAATCGGCGCCTTAAAAACAATTTATCTGTACAAAATTTAATCCGTTCCAACATTCTTATCCCCACAAATTGGGATATATAATTAATTTTTTCTTTACTACTTTTGCAAATTAAAAAGTTTTTGCCTAAATGGATGAAAAGAAATACGTTTCATTAGCAGATATTACAACAAAGAAATCTTGCGTAATTATTAAAGTCCACGGACACGGCGGATTCCGTCACAGAGTGATGGAACTTGGCTTTGTTAAGGGCGTTGAAGTTACAGTAATTAAAAACGCTCCTTTGTTGGATCCTATCGAATATGAATTAATGAATACGCATGTTTCTTTAAGACGAAGCGAAGCGGAACGCATTGAGGTTATGGAGCTGCAAGATTCTGTTGAGAGCGACGCTAATTATAACGGAATTATTATTGAAGATATAGAACATCAAATTAAAGAAAAAACAAAAACAATTTCCGTTGCTCTTGTAGGAAATCCTAATAGCGGTAAAACTTCTTTTTTTAATCATGCAACCGGACTCAGAGAGAAAGTCGGAAATTATAGCGGCGTTACTGTTGAATCCAAAATCGGAACATTTTACTGGAATGGTTATACTATCAATATGATAGACCTTCCCGGAACATATTCCACTACGGAATTTACTCAGGAAGAAATATTTGTCCGCGAATACATTTCAAACAATCTGCCCGACATCGTACTGAATATTGTAAATTCTTCAAACTTAGAAAGAAGCATGTTTCTTACAACTCAGCTCATTGATATGAATGTGCGAATTGTGATGGCATTAAACATGTACGATGAACTTGAAAGAAACGGCGGTTCTATAGATTATATCAATCTCGGTAATATGCTCGGATTTCCCGTCATTCCTACAATATCAACAAAAGGTACCGGAATCGATAAAGTTTTGCAAAGCATCGTTGATATTTTCGAAGATAAAAAAGGTATTACAAAACATATCCATATAAATTACGGGAACGAGATTGAAGAAGCAATTTCATCTATTAAATCCGAATTAGAAATTAATAAAGATGAAACCAATATTTTTCCGGGAAGATATGTTGCATTGAAATTACTTGAGAACGATTCTATTACTCAAAAAGAAATTGGAAAATTCAATAACAGTCAGGTAATTTTAAAAACCGCAAAAGAATACAGAAACAAAATCGAAAAGTCTTACAAAGAAGATATCGACTCTGTTATTACTAATGCGAAATTCGGATTTATCAGAGGAGCACTGAAAGAAACCTTAAAATCAGGTGACAGTCCGAAAAAGAATTTGGCTTATTCCTTAGATGTTATTCTTACTAACAAATGGCTTGGTTTTCCTGTGCTTTTTCTTTTTTTATGGATAATGTTCCAAACAACTTTTACGCTCGGAGCTTATCCGCAAGCATGGATAGAGGCGGGAATAAATTGGCTCGGAAGTTTTATTTCAAGAAATCTTTCTCCCGGAATTGCCAATGACTTAATTGTTGACGGAATAATTCAAGGTGTCGGCGGCGTACTCGTATTTTTACCTAATATTCTGATTTTGTTCTGGTTTATTTCCGTTCTTGAAGACAGCGGTTACATGTCGCGCGCAGCATTCATAATGGATAAGCTTATGCACAAAATCGGGCTGCACGGAAAATCATTTATACCCTTCCTTATAGGATTCGGATGTTCTGTTCCGGCAATTATGGCAACACGCACATTGGAAAATAAAAAAGACCGAATTATAACGATGCTGGCAATTCCTTTTATGTCGTGTTCAGCGCGTTTGCCTATTTATATACTCTTTATATCTGCATTTTTTGCAAAGCGACAAGGTCTGATAATGTTGAGTTTATATGTTATTGGAATTATTTTTGGAATTTTGACAGCCCTGATATTAAAGAAAACAGTTTTTAAAAATGAATCCGATGAATTTGTAATTGAGTTACCTCCTTATAGAATCCCGACTTTAAGAAATACTCTTATTCACATGTGGGATAAAAGCGTTCAGTATATCAAAAAAATAGGTTCGGTAATCTTGTTTGCGTCAATAATTATTTGGGCTTTGGGATATTTTCCGAAGGAAAACAAGCAAACACGGATTATAGCAAAACAAATTGAAGTTGTAGAAAATAATCTGGATGATTCTTTTGAGAATAAGAAAGATATTTTGAGTGAGTTGGAGCTTCAAAAACTTTCCGCTCAAAAAGAAAATTCATATATAGGCCAGTTAGGGCATTTCATTGAACCGGCTGTAAGGCCATTAGGATTTGATTGGAGGATGGGAGTTAGTATTTTAACCGGATTTGCCGCAAAAGAAATAATAGTATCATCATTAGGAATATTATATCAAGCGGATACACAAGCCGATGAAACTTCTGAGAAATTAATTACAACTTTGACGACTGTGGAATACACTTCAGGGCCGAAAGTAGGTCAAAAAGTATTCTCACCCCTGATTGCATATACCTTTATGTTATTTGTACTCTTATATTTTCCTTGTTTTGCAACACTTATTACAATACGAAGAGAAGCCGGATTAAAATGGGCGGTTTTCTCTATGTGCTACACAACCTTGGTTGCGTGGATTGTATCATTCGCCGTTTATCAAATCGGTATGTTGTTTTAATTCTTTTAATTTTATGCTAAAAAAAATAATCATTTTAATAATTTCAATATTATTTTCAACACAAATATTTGCACAGGAAACACATAAAAAGATGAGATATTCCGGATACTCCGGCGGAATGTTATTGAATACCGGTTATCTTTTCGGCGGAAATTATGAATTAAACGGCGAAACAAAATCTATACAAGGGGTTCCGTTTGGAATAGGCGGCGCCATGAAATTCTGCTTCGGCAAACATCTTCGCGTAGGATTCGAAGGTTATACAACAAATTTAGGATATAATGCAAACGGCAGCTCCGTAAATTTGGGCTGGGGCGGCATTCTTGCAGACTGTAAATGGAATCTTAAGAATATTACATTATTTGTCGGACTTACTTTTGGCGGCGGAACTTACAAACATATTCTGAATACCGAAGAACAGGATACGGGTCATGGAGAAGATGTATTTTTCTTGAGAAAAACGCCCGTAATGCTTGGAGTTCCTTTTGCCGGAATCGAATTTTCGGTTTCCCCGAGAATAAGTATAGTAGCTAAAATTGATATGATAACCTATCTATCACATCTAAGAAATGATTTTGTAAAAGGACCAAGATTATATTTGGGATTTTTGTTTCAACGTCAGAAGTAAGGAAATTTTAAGACGTATAAATTTATCTAATCAACATTACCTTAGATTAATATAGTCTTAATGTCTGAACTAATTCCATTATGCGATTAAGCCCGAATTTTCAATTAAAAATGATATTGAAATTCTAAAAACTCTTTCATCTTATATACAAACTCTCAATCATCAGCTTCCTTTTGTCAATTTTTAATTATTTCTTATCTTTGCATTATTCAAATAAAAAAATAAGTATAAATTAAAAATATTTCTTATGAAAAAACTTTTTTTAACTGCAATCCTTACATTAGTAGGATTTTCGACATTCTGTTGTACTAACTTTTTAATTACTAAAGGTGCTTCCGCAGATGGTTCAACAATGATTACTTATGCCGCCGATTCTCATACTTTGTACGGTGAATTATATTATTGGCCAGCAGCAGATTGGCCGGAAGGCACAATGCTCGATGTTTATGAATGGGATACGGGTAAATATCTTGGACAAATTCCGCAAGTGAAACATACTTACAATGTTGTGGGTAATATTAATGAACATCAACTCGCTATTAGTGAAACAACTTACGGCGGACTGGAACAATTGGGTTCACAAACAGGCGCTATAATGGATTACGGCAGTCTGATTTATATTGCTCTTCAAAGAGCTAAAACCGCCCGTGAAGCTATCATAGTTATTGCCGAACTTATGGAAAATTACGGCTACACAAGTTCCGGGGAATCTTTTTCTCTTGCTGACCCTGAAGAGGTTTGGATTATGGAACTTATTGGTAAAGGTGAGGGTGAAAAAGGTGCCGTTTGGGTTGCTCGTATGATTCCCGACGGAATGATCAGTGGTCATGCTAATCAAGCACGTATTACTACTTTCCCGCAATCCGGCAATAAAAGTGTTATAACTTCAGAACATCTTAATGATCTTATGATTAAAGGAGTTACAACCGCTTATCATAAAGATGTAATTTCTTTTGCTAAGAAAAAAGGATTATACAAAGGAAAAGATGCCGATTTCAGTTTCAGCGACACTTACGCTCCTGTAGATTTCAGTGGTGCAAGAGCTTGTGAAGCTCGTGTATGGGCAGGATTTATGAAAGCTAATAAAGATGCTGTCGCTCAATATGAAGATTATGCAAGAGGAGACAATTTGAAAAACAGAATGCCTTTGTGGATTGAACCTGTTAAAAAGCTTACTGTTCATGATGTTATGGATATGATGCGCGATCATTACGAAGGTACATCTATGGATATGACTTTAGATATAGGAGCCGGTCCGTTTGCTTGTCCTTATCGTTGGAGACCGATGTCTTTCGAATATAACGGACAAAAATATATTCATGAAAGAGCAACATCAACACAACAAACCGGATTTTCTTTCGTAACCCAATCACGAGGATGGTTACCGAATCCCGTAGGCGGAGTGTTATGGTTCGGCGTTGACGACACTTATTCAACTTGTTATGTCCCTATGTACTGTGGTATAACTCAAACTCCGCTTTGCTTTAGAGAAGGAAACGGCTCTATGATCGAATATTCTCCGACCTCAGCATTTTGGATTACTAATATGGTTACAAATTTCGCTTATTCAAGATATTCCGATATGATCGTTGATATTCAAAAAGTTCAGAACCGTCTTGAAACTACTTTTGATAAAGAACTAATTGCTTTTGATAAAGAAGTTTCAAAAGTTTATGCTGAAAATCCAGATAAAGCTATTCAGATGCTTACAAATTTCTCCGGCGAAAAGGCTCAAATTATGTTTAATGAATGGAAAGATCTTTTTATATTCCTGACTGTAAAATACATTGACGGAAATATTAAGATTGAAGAAGACGGTGTGTTTAAAAACAACGGATATAATTCCCGTCAACCGGCATGGCCAAAACAACCGAAATATCCTGAAAAATGGTATAAAGCAATTGTTGAAGATTGCGGAGAAAATATAAAACAACCAAGTAAGTAATTAATAGACATCGAATTATTGATAAAAAAACAATAACATCATTCGGCAAGAAGCGAAATGATGTTATTGTTTTTTTTCTGTTTATTCAAAATAATTAGAGTTTCCAATATCTATTCTAATGAAAACTCTAAATTATTTCTTTTCGGAATCAATTATACAACTTGCAAATAAATCCTAATATTAATTAAGATGAATATTGCAAGATGATAATCTTTTTTAATCATCTACTTCCAAATATCTCCCTTTTTTGTCAAGCTTAATATCAAGGCCGTTAATAAGTTCAATATCATAACCCCAGAATTCTTTTTCGATTTTTTCCACACCTACATTAGGAAAACTGTTATTAAGATAAGTAGCAACTACATCCGGCAGTACCGAAACAGGTAATGAAGACTTTTTCTTGGCTTCCATTTCTATCCATTCACCATCCTTGCTAAATTTAATTTCTTCGCCACCTTTTAATTTAACTTCATAATCTTTAGAAAGAAATTCCTTATCAATAATAATATAAGAAATTTCATTTTTAGGAAAATGAGTTTGTACAAACTCTCTTGCGGTTGCAGGAAGTTGATTAACATCCTTTGTAATATTCTCTTGCCCCAACATAGGTTGCGCCAAAATGAGAATTAATAATCCGTTTAAAAATGTTTTTTTGATCATAGTAATTAATTTTTAGTTTAACATAAGTTTATTTAGGTCAAATAATTTGTCGATTTAAATGTTTAAATTTAAAAATATATTAACTTATCAACACATCATCCTCCACATTTTGTGATTGATGCGGATAAATAGCAATTTTGATATTATCTTTAAATATTCGTTCGATTTTAACAGGGAGATTATCAAATATAACTGACGATGAAATAAATTCTTTTCTTGACATAATAATTATTATTATATCATCATCATTAATGTAATCTTCCAAATTTAAATAGTTGTTCAGAGGATTCTTAATATTTTCGAAGTTTACAAATCCCGTTTTATGTTTTTTGTCAATAATATTATTAATATTTGCATTAGTTTCCTCAGTTCCGATATGTAATATAGGAGTACTTAATTCTATAGAAAGCTTTATCACTTTTTTAATTACACTTTCAAATCCGGTTTCTATTTCAGAATAAACAGGCGTTAATAAAACAATTCGCTTATTTACCATAATGTTCTTATCAATTTGACATATCATAACCGACTTATCGACGGTATCTACAATATGCCTTAACTTTTCGGTATTGAAATTAAAAAAAGTTCCCGATTTAATCCACGGAACTACAATAGTTTCAGCCATAATTTCCCGTGAAATTCTTGTGATAGCAGAAACTCTATTGTTGTCAATCGTTGTAATAGTATTAACCTTGATGTCAATTTCATTCGCTTTTGCAGTATATTTTTCCATAGTATGGCGGGCAATCAATACATTTTTTTCCGCCTCATTATCATTTGGAATGATTGATACCATTGAAATGGGTTTAGTTGACTTTTGGTCTTTCATCAACATCAATAATTTGAAAAACTCATCAAAATTACCGTTATCGGTTACCGGCAAAAGAAAATGTTCATCAAACGATTTTAATCCGGAAAGTTTTATCAAAGAATTTTCATTAATCAAAATCTTTTTTGCTGCACTTTCAGTAACTAATGATGCAACTATACAAGTTATTAGAATAAGAATAATTGTTCCGTTCAAGATGTTTTCATCTAAGATACCGGCTCTGTAACCTGCAATAATGATTGCCAAAGTTGCTGCGGCATGTGCGCTGCTCAACCCGAAAATTAAATTTCTTTGATTCTTCGTATATCTGAATATTTTCTGAGTAAAAAATGCCGCAAGCCATTTACTTGATAAAGCCACGGCCGACAACGTAAGTGCAACAATTACCGCACGCGGCCCCTGAAAGATAACGTTTATATCCACAATCATTCCCACGGAAATAAGAAATACCGGAATAAATAACGAATTACCTATAAATTCAATCTTACTCATCAAAGATGAACTATGCGGAATAAGCGGATTCAATGCCAATCCTGCCAAAAACGCTCCGATAATAGGCTCTAAACCTATTATTTCCGCAAAAAAAGCAGAAATAAACAATATTGTTAATACATATATAAAATGTGAGTGACTTTCTCCTTCGAATTTTCTGAAAAACCATCTTGAAACTTTCGGAATGATCAAAAACATTACCAAAAGGAAAATAATAAAAGTTATTCCGAATCTTATCCAAAAATCAGGATTAAGACTTCCGGTATTTTTGTTTATTATGATTGCCAGTAAAACCAAAACTGCAATATCCGTAAGAATTGTTCCTCCAACAGTTATGGCAACAGACGGATTTCTTGTGATACCCATTTTACTTACTATTGAATAGGAAACAAGAGTATGTGTAGAAAACATTGAAGCTATAAGCAGGCTCGCGTTAAAATCGTAACCTAATAAATATCTGCAAACCGGAAATCCGATGCAAAGCGGAATAGTAAAAGTAAGAATTCCGAATGCAATACTTCTGTATTTATTAAGTCGAAATTCATTTATATCAAGCTCCATTCCGGCTAAAAACATGATATAAAGCAATCCAATCGTAGAGAAAAGTTCCACAGCAGAATTATTATCAATAATATTTAAACCGTACGGGCCAATAATAATTCCGGAAATAATTAATCCTATTATCCCCGGAATATTAAACCTTTTTAATACCAAAGGCGATAAAAGTACAATTAAAAGTATTACTATGAAACTTATGATGGTCGATTGAATCGGGAATTCCATGCAATATTAATTTTTAACCGACAAATTTACAAAGAAATTTGGAAAAGAGCAACTAATCGTATGATGACGAATAAAATTGAATAATTTCAAACTTAACAAACCGGTTTTTTTGTCAAATTTTACATTATTATTATTACTTTTGCAACAAAAACATTATATCAATGAATAGATTACATATAATTGATCATCCGCTAATACAGCACAAACTTACTATTATGCGAATGAAGAAAACCGGCTCAAAAGACTTTCGTGAACTTCTGGAAGAAATTTCAATGTTAATGGCTTATGAATTAACAAAGGATTTGCCTTTAATGGAAATTGAGATAGAAACCCCGATGAAACAAATGAAATCGAAAGTTATTGACGGCAAAAAGCTTGTTATTGTTCCTATACTCCGAGCCGGATTAGGTATGCTTGATGGTTTGTTAAATGTAATTCCTGTAGCAAGGGTCGGTCATATCGGATTATATCGTGACCATGATACTTTGTTACCGGTAAATTATTACAGCAAGCTGCCTTTTGACATTAAAGACAGAGAAGTCATACTTTGTGATCCGATGCTTGCAACCGGCGGAAGCGCCTCCGATGCAATTAAGTTACTTAAAAGTTATGGTTGCTCTAAAATACGCTTAATGTGTTTGGTAGCAGCACCTGAAGGAGTAGAGGAAATCAAAAAGAATCATCCCGATGTGGATATCTTTACTGCAGCATTAGACGAACGTTTAGACGAGTCCGCATATATTCTGCCGGGTCTGGGAGATGCAGGCGATAGAATTTTCGGAACAAAATATAATCCGTATTATTTTGTTTAAGGTAAACATTTAAAACCGGTATAAATTTATCCTTTTATCTTTTTTATTAAATTTTAATAATTGACTTTAAACAATTGTTTACTATTCATTGTCCGTTGTCAATTAATAATTTATCTTTGCAACTTAATTATTTCATCTTGAAAAAATATCTTATAATATTATTATTTTTATTTCCGATTTTTTCTTTCTCACAAGCGAGATTTAATATTACCGGCACAGTAAAAGATGCAAACTCGGGTGAAACTTTATTAGGTGCCAATGTTTATATTAAAGAAAATCTTCATGGCTCTTCAACGGATGAAACCGGAAAATATGTTTTAAATGAAATCCAAGGCAATTATACATTGATTTGTTCATATCTCGGATATCAAGATCATTCCCAGAAAATCAATCTTAATAAAGATCTGAAAATAAATATCAATTTAATTTCTTCTTCTGTTAGTTTGGAATCAATTGAAATTAAAGCTACTCGAGAAGACAGAAATGTACAAAGTACTCAAGTTGGTGCGATTGAACTGGAGATGAAACGCGTTGAAAGTATTCCCGTAATTTTCGGTGAAACCGATATTCTGAAGACTATTCAACTTTTGCCCGGAATACAATCGGGAGGTGAAGGAAGTAACACTTTCTATGTTCGCGGCGGCGGTTCGGATCAAAATCTGATTACAATAGACGGTGCAACGGTTTATAACCCTTCGCATGCCGCAGGTTTCTTTTCCATCTTTAATGCCGATGTTATTAACACTGCTGAAATTTACAAGGGCGGACTTGCTCCCGAATACGGCGGAAGAATGTCTTCCGTTTTAAATATTACAACTTTAGACGGCGATAAAGAAAAATACAAAGGGAAAGTCGGTATAGGATTACTATCTTCTCACATTCAGGCAGAAGGGCCGATTAAAAAGAGTTCTTCATCTTTCATGCTTGCGGCCAGAAGAACTTACGCCGATATAATTATGAAACCTTTTGCAAAAGGTACTGATTTCGAAGGTATCGGTTGTTATTTTTACGATATCAACGGAAAATTATCTATTAAACTATCTCCTAAAGATAATCTGTACATAACCGGATATTACGGCAAAGATTTGCTAAGCTTCGGCTCAGACACCAAAAGTTACAGCTATGATATGAATTGGAGTAACGGTATAGGAGCAATACGCTGGAATCATTTCTTTAATAACAATTTAACTATGAACGTCTCCGCCACATTGTCCGACTATGTTTTGAATATGGAAGCCGGCGAAGACGCTTACGCAATGTCTATGTTTTCCGGTATTCGCGATTACGGAGTTTCAACAGACATAACTTGGCAGGTAGATTCTTTGCATAAACTTAAGTTCGGAGCTTCATATACTTATCATATCTTCAAACCTTCGGCATTAGAAGCTTCTTCCGTTGATACTGATTTTGACCTCGGAGATGTGAAAAATTATTATGCAAGAGATATAGCTATTTTTGCTCAACACGAATGGGAAATAAACAGCTGGTTGAAAGTGTTATATGGAATAAGGTATAATTACTTCGCACAAATCGGTCCGTTTACAAGATATGAAATAGACAATATTTACGATTTCAACAATCTTGATTCTACATTTTATAAAAGAGGCGAAACTGTTTATCCTTATCATCTCTTTGAGCCGCGTATAAACTTTCGCTTTCAAATTGATAAAACCAAGTCGATAAAAGCGTCTTATACTATCAATCAACAATGCGTCAATCTTTTAGCAATGTCGGAAATGGCTTTACCGACAGATGTTTGGTATCCTGCAACGGAATATATTAAACCCCAACTTGCACATCAGGTTTCGCTCGGATATTTTCAGAATTTTCTTGACAATGCTTTAGAAACTTCCGTTGAAATTTATTATAAGAAGATGTATAATCTACTCGAATTAAATCCTGAGGCCAATGTTACCAACGCCATGAAATCCAATTCCGACTACATTTTCGTTACCGGAGAAGGGCAAAGCTATGGAATTGAGCTTTTTGCAAATAAAACTGTAGGAAAATTCACCGGTTGGGTCGGATATACTCTGGGTTGGACTACCCGCAATTTTGACGCGATCATGGACGGGAAAACGTTTTATGCTCGTTATGACAGACGTCATGATGTATCTATTCTGCTTAATTATGAATTGAACGACAAATGGAATTTTTCTACCGTTTGGGTTTTTTCAAGTGGAAATGCTTCAACTATTCCAAATTCTTTTTATTTCATCAACGGGAATATTATAATTGAATATGGCGAACACAATGCTTGGCGAATGCCTAATTATCACCGGTTAGATTTATCGGCAAACTGGAAAGTAAAAGAAACCCGTAAAGTAGTTTATAATCTGAATTTTTCCGTTTACAACACTTACAGCAGAAAAAATCCTTATTTTATTTCATATACAACATCCAGCAACAGCGAAACCGGCGTTTTGCAAATGAAAGCATATCAGATATCTATCTTCCCTATTTTACCGTCAATAGCTTTTAACGTTCAATTCAAGTAAAATGCAAAAGTTTATAACATATATCTCTTTTCTAATAATTATCTTGCTAACATTTTCATGTTCAACCGAGATAGAAATTGATACGGGAGAATTTATCAGCCGCCCCGTTATCGAAGGCTACATTGAAAACGGTGATTCCGCTTGGGTAGTTATAACAAAAAATCAAGCTTTTTTTGAAGAGTTGAATCTGGATATTACTGACCCGACAAATATTTTAAATTTATTACAGAATATTTTTATTATGGATGCTACTGTTATTGTTGATGATGGAAATATTTTTGATACTTTACGATTTAAAATTGATCAGGGAATTATGGAAGGAAAGCTTATTTGGCCCCCGGTTAGATATCAAGGTAGCGGCAAGATTATCGGACAAGTAGGCGGAGCATATAATTTAACTGTTATTATTGATGAAGAGATATATACTGCAAAAACTACAATACCTAAACCTTTAATTCCCGATACTTTATGGTTCAAGCCGGATATAGACGCAGATACTGTAGGAATAATTCATGCTATGATTACTGATGACCCTTCGGAAAATAATTATTATAGATATTTTGCTAAAAGATTGGGTAAAGATGATTATTTCGTGCCGGGATTTATGTCATTATGGGATGATAGTTTCTTCAACGGAATGCAGTTCGAAGTGATTGTTTACCGAGGCAGTTTACCAAGTTACCTTAGAGATACAACTCATAATGATGTTTGGAGTAAATATCTTGTTGGTGATACAGTTATAGTTAAAGCTGCAACAATGGATAGAAATTCTTATAATTTCTGGCGCACTTTAGACGGATCAAGTGAAGTAAAAACAAACTTAACCGGAGGTGCTTTAGGCGTTTGGTGCGGCTACGGAGCTTATTATACGGAACCGTTTATTTGTAAATAATTTGATTTTATTTCTAATGAAATATTGATGATTAATTTTGACCTATATAAAATTATTAATCAATTTGAGATTGAAGGAGAAGTTAAATCCATAGATACTTTAGGTGAAGGATTTATCAATGATACTTATAAAGTTGTTACTAAGAAAAATTCATCTCCAAATTATATTCTTCAAAAAAAGAACAAAAATATTTTTACAGATATTCCCGCAATGATGTATAATATTTCCAAAGTAACAAATCATCTTAAAAATAAAATTGAGAATTACGGCGGCAATCCATCACGCGAAACTCTTACAATTATACTTTCCAAATCTAAAGAATTATATTTCCTTGATGAAAACGGCGATTATTGGACCGTTTGTTTGTTTATTGAAAATACAATTTCTCATCAAAAAGCGCACACGCCCGAATTAGCGTATATGGGAGGAAAAGGGCTCGGCAGATTTCAGAAATTGTTAGCGGATTTTGCAGAACCTTTGACGGATATTCTTCCGGGTTTTCATAATATTAAATTTCGATTTGATCAATGGGATGAAGCTTTGAAAAATGATTCGGCCGGAAGAAAGAAAACTGTTGAAAAAGAGATTGCTTTTATTGAGAGGTATCGTAAAGAGATGCTCGCTTTTTGGGTTTTAGTTGAGAATGGGGAAATTCCAAAGAGGGTAACTCACAATGACACAAAAATCAGCAACTTTTTATTTGATGAGAATAATACTGTTTTATGTGTTATCGACTTAGACACGGTACTAACCGCTACTTGTTTAAATGATTTCGGCGATGCAATAAGGTCTTATGCAAATGCAGGATTAGAAGACGACATTAATCTTGATAATGTTTATCTTGATAAAGAAATATTTGATGCTTACAAATCGGGATATTTATCCGAAGCTAAAGATTTCTTAAGTTCAATTGAAATGGAATATTTGAACTTTTCAGCAAAGTATATTACTTATGAACAAGTTTTAAGGTTTTTAATGGATTATTTAAACGGTGATATTTATTATAAGATAAAATATACCGAACACAATTTGGACCGCACCCGTGCTCAAATAAAATTGTTTAGTACACTAATATGAGAAAAGTCTTCATCTCCCTATTATTCCACTCATAGAGATTATTTATACTGGAATTTTAAAACATATTGCTGTGTTTCTTCTATCCATCGAGCTCTTTGTGCCGGAATATAAATCCCGATGCCAATTCCTGTCATTGCAGCGTCATAATATATTCCCGGAAAATTTAGCAGGTCATCACTTTCATGCATATCGGAAGACAAAGTAAGAGCGTGATACTCAATAACACTATCTTTAGAATCAGCACCATCAGGTAGTAATAGATTATCATCATCAAAGTTAATGATTATTGTGGCTTTACAATGACCGGAGATACTAACGCAATTAATGGAGTCGGCATTATATTGTATTTTAATCGGTCCTTTAGATTTTTCGGAAATCAGACGTTCATTAATTGAATCTTTATTTGAATCGCAAGCCATAAATGATACGGCAAGCATTGCTATTAATAATACGAAAAACGTTTTCATGGTAAATAATTTTTTAGTTAATAAATAATGTGACATTAATTAATATAAGGTAGATACACTACGAAGGTGGAACCTTCGGGAGATGACGACTTTAACTTTAAATTTCCTTTCATAATTTTAATAAACTCCTTTGCAATAAATAATCCTAAACCGGTACCATTAACTGTTGAAAATGTTGTCACCCTATAAAAATCTTCAAAAATATGCTCTTTATCTTCATCGGGAATTCCAATTCCATTATCGCTTATTGATACTTCTATACCTTTTTCTAAGGATGATATAGAAACTTTTATCAGCGGATCTTTCTCACAGTAAATCACAGAATTATTAAACATATTAACAAACACTTGTCGCAACAACAATGCATTCCCACTTATTTTATTATTATCAACAATAGATGAATAAATTTCAATTTTTATATTTTTATGAACAAATATTTCCTTGTTAACTTTATTAATAATTTCTATAATTTCATTTCCTGTTAAAACTTGGTTTACTTCTATTTTCTTATTAATGCTAGACATAGTAAGTACACTATTAATCATTTCATCAAGATTATTTAAGGTATTATGACATAAATTAGTTACTCTCATTGTATCCTCATCTTCATTATACTTGATTTCAATATTATTAAGAACACTTTTTATAACTGCTAAAGGTAATCTAAAATCATGTGACATTTGATTAATAAAAATATCTTTTTGTTCATTTATTATTTTCTGTTCTAAATATAGCTTATTCAATATCTGATATGTACCAACAAAGACAATTACAATTAATAATGCTATAACAATAATAGGCAACATATTCAATATAATTTTCCTGACCGGAATTTTAACTTTAGCCTGAACTTGAATATTAAAAGGATAAATTATTTGTATAACTGAAGAATAGTAATACCCTTTTTTTACCATTCTAAAATCTTGTTCGGAAGCCGGAAAAATACTTATTTTTTCATTCCATTCTTTTTGAAGTCTTTTAGCAAAACCGGTTATTAAATATTGTTCTAAAGTATTATTAATAATAATAGTGTCTCCTGTAATAGGATCATATTGATTAATAGTAATTATCTCTGATAAATCAAGCTTACTATCTCCAGAATGTAATGCTTTAATCATTTCCGGAGACATTCTCCTATTTTGAAAAGATGTATTCTCTTTTTCTTCTTCACCGGATTTATATATAATATCTTGTGTAAACAACTCTACATTACAGTTGAAAATGTTTTTCTCAAAATCTTCACAATAAATATCAACTTCCAGTTTGTAATATTGGACTAACCATATAATTTGTAATAGTAATACCAAAATTATGATTATAGTTGCAAGAAATCTTTTTTTCATTGTATAAATCATTTAAATCAACGACACAATAATATCCAGCCGATTAATATTAAATTAACCGCAAAACAAAATTGTATTATAATAGTAACTAAATCAAATCACAACCCATGTAAGGGATCAATACCTTTGGTATTTTAATTCCTTCCTGTGTTTGGTTGTTTTCCAATAGAGCTGCAACAATACGCGGTAAGGCAAGAGCACTGCCGTTTAAAGTGTGTGCTAAAACAGTTTTGCCTTCTTCATTTTTATATCTTAGTTTTAGTCTATTTGCCTGAAAGCTTTCGAAGTTTGATACGGAACTTACTTCCAACCATCTTTTTTGTGCTGCCGAATAAACTTCAAAATCGAAAGTCAAAGCCGATGTGAAACTCATATCACCGCCGCAAAGTTTTAAAATTCTAAACGGCAATTCTAACCCTCTTAATAATTCTGCCACATATTCAACCATTTCATCAAGAATCTTATAAGAAGTTTCGGGTTTGCATATTTCTACGATCTCTACCTTGTCAAATTGATGCAAACGATTTAATCCTCTTACATCTTTTCCGTAAGATCCGGCTTCTCTACGAAAACAATTCGAATACGCAACATTTTTTATCGGAAGTTCTTCCTCTTTTAAGATAACATCTCTATAAATATTTGTAATTGGCACTTCTGCAGTTGGAATCAAATAAAGATTGTCGGCCGTACAATGATACATCTGACCTTCTTTATCCGGAAGTTGTCCGGTTCCAAAACCCGAAGCTTCATTTACAACCAAAGGAGGTTGATATTCTGTAAATCCGTTTTCAATAGCAGTATTCAGAAAATAAGTAATCAATGAGCGTTGCAATCTGGCACCTTTACCTTTGTAAAACGGAAAACCCGAACCGGTAACTTTATTTCCAAGCTCAAAATCAATGATATCATATTTCTTTGCAAGATCCCAGTGAGCTAAAGCATTATCATCCAAATCAGGGATTTTTCCTTCGCTTTTTACAATAATATTATCTTCAGGAGACTTTCCTTCGGGAACGAAATCGCTCGGAGTATTAGGAATTTCTATAAGAAGTTTATTTATTTCTTCTTGAAGCTGATCAAATTTGTCATTAAGTATTTTACTCGCTTCCTTTAACTCGGTTGTTTGTAATTTTAAAGTTTCGGCCTCGTTTCTTTTTCCGGTTTGATATAATACCCCGATTTCTTTAGCAATTCTATTTGATTCGGCTAAACAATCGTCAAGTTTTTTCTTTGTATCTCTTCTTTCTTTATCCAGATAAAGAATTTTTTCAATTAACGGTTCGGCATTAAAATGTTTTTTGTGTAATGCTTTAACAATCGCTTCCTTATTGTTTATTATTTCATTTAAGACTAACATACAGATTTTATCTAATTGAATGCAAAGATAATATTTTTGTATGATTCGAAAAGACTGATTTTTTGATTTAACACATTACCTTTCTTGTTCCTTATCTTTTAAACCCAAGTAATATTCTGATGAATGAAATCATCCCGACTAAAGAAACAAATATCATAATACTTTAAAACATAGGAAAGAAGAAACTGTTTTTAGAATTTAATTCTCAAAGAATTGAATCTTTATGTACTTTTAATAAAAAAGTGAGAGATCCAATTAATTAATTGAATTTCTCACTTCTTTAGAAATAAAAATGAAAATCCGGAATCCGGATACTCAAAATCTGAATACTATATTATCTTACAGGATTACTCGGAATCGGCGGCAAACCTTTATAATCCTTCAATTGTTCAAGAATTACTTCAATAGCTTTATCCAATTGAGCATCTTCGCCATGATATGCTTTGTACGGATCCAGATCAATCCGTATATCAGGATCAACACCATAACCTTCAATAATATAACCTGAACCCTCACTGTCGTAAGAAGTGAATTCCGGTTTTTGTAATGAAGTACCGTCAACAAACGGTAATGAACCGCGAATACCTACTATTCCGCCCCAACTTCTTACGCCTATTATGGTTCCAAGATTATGTTTTCTGAATCCATAAGGAAACAGATCACCGTCGGAAGCAGAATAATTATCAATTAATAAAACCTTCGGCCCCAACATCATTTTGGTTGGTGTTTGAGTAGGCACTTGTTGATTTCTGCTCATATTGGCACGCGTGATTTCCCTTCCCAATCTTTCAAGAATCATAGGAGAAACATTTCCGCCGCCATTACCGCGATCATCAATAATCAAAGCTTTCTTGTCAAGTTGCGGATAAAAATATTTCGCGAACTCATTCAACCCTTCGACACCCATATCAGGAATATGAATATATCCGACTTCACCATTAGTTGCATCATTAACTTTCTTGATATTGTCTTGAACCCAAGTATAATAATACAGGTTTGCCTCATCATTAACCGGAACAACAATAACATCGCGTTTACCGCTTTCGCTTGCCGATTTTGAAATAGATAAAATAACTTCAGTATTTGCGGTATTTATCAAAGATTCGTAAATATCATTCATGTCTTTTGTTGATATTCCGTTAACCGCAACAATAAAATCGCCTTCACTGATATTCATTCCTACTTCAGTAAGCGGAGAGCGGGCTTCCTTTCTGAAATTTTCACCTTTTAATATTTTAATAATCTTGTAATAACCGCTTTTATCACGCTCAAGTTTAGCACCCAGAAGACCCATATTTATTCTTTCCGGATTGAATTTATCACCGCCGTTAATGTAAGCGTGGCCGACATTGAGTTCGCCGATAAGCTCGCCGATGAGATAATTCAGATCGTCTTTACAATTTACATACGGTAAAAGTTCCGCATATTTATCGCGCATTTTAGGCCAATCAACGCCGTGCATATTCTCAACATAGAAGAAATCACGCATCTGTCGCCAGGCTTCAAAATATATCTGTGACCACTCAGCCTTGTTATCGACAACTACTTTCACACCCGAAAGATCAACCGCCTTATCTAATTTAACACTTCCTTTCGGTAAATCAACAACATAATATTTACCCATATTTGAAATCAATGCCTTCTTATTATCTGCCGAAACAGCTAAGCGCATATTCTTTCCAAGTTCGGTATCCTTACCGTCTTTATCGGATAATTTAAACATTCTAAGTGTACTGCCGCTTTCCTCCCATTTTGTATAATACAAATTATCGTCAATACAAGCAGAAACATTATAATATGCGGCACTTAACGGAAGCGAAATTATTCTATCAATCAACCCGTCAACATCAACTTTAACATTGATATTTTTATCGGATTCTTTTTTATTATTATCCTTTGTATCGGATTTTTTAGAATCTTTATCGGGGTTTTCAGCTTCTTGTTTCACCTTAACTTCATCGTTTTCATAAGCTAAAGGATTAGGAGTATCCTTAGCAAGAGTAACGAAATAAATTCTCGACATTTGGTCATAAATATGATTCCATTCGGTGCGACTGTAAGTCGGATTAAAATCTCTATCGGACGTAAAGAAAAGATATTTTCCGTCGTTACTAAAAACAGGATTATAAGATGAATACCATCTGTTTGTTACAGGATAAAGTTCTTTTTTATCTAAGGAATAAAGTTGTATAGTATTAAAATCGTTAGGTTCCTGTTGAGAAAAAGAAACCCATTTGCTATCGGGAGACCATGTGAAAGATCTTATTTCCCAATACGGACTACGAGTAATTTCGGTAATCTTTTTACTATCGATATCTACATATCTGAGACGCATCATTTTATCGCTGAAAAGAATTTTCTTACTGTCTGGCGACCATTCTATGCCGAAAATATAAGTCCCTGTGTTTTTTGTAAGCTGAACGGGTTCTTTTGAGCCGTCTTGACTTTGGATATAGATTTCAAACTCGCCGTCGGCATCAGAAATATATGCGATGTGTTTTCCGTCGGGTGACCATGCGGCATTTCTATCATGTGCGCCGGAGCTTTGAGTAATATTCCTTGTAATACCTGATTTTGCGGGAACAGTATAAACATCGCCTCGACCAACAATAACGAGTCTGCTTCCATCAGGAGAAATACCGACAGAACCAATATTTTTCGATGCATCTTTCATTTTATTCCTTCCGGTTGCAAAATCATCATTGATAATAATATTCAACTTACTAAGTTTTTCTGTATTCGGGTCAAGGGTATAAAGACAACCGCCGTTTTCAAAGATGATTTCTTTATTTCCTGCCGAAGGAAATTTTACGTCATAATTATCAAAATTAGTAACCTTATGAGTATTTTTCGTTTTTACATTATAGCAGAAAATATTCATCGTTCTGTCGCGATCCGAACAGAAAAAGATTTTATCACCGAACCACATCGGGAAGATATCCTGCGCATCATTATTTGTTATATTAGTTGTTTCGCCGGATTCGATATCGAAAATCCAAACATCATCGGCCATACCGCCTTTATAATATTTCCACGTTCTAAATTCACGAAAAACTCTATTGACAGCCATTTGTTTTCCGTCGGGAGAAAAAGAACACCAACTACCGGTATTAAGAGGAATCTCGGAAGATAATCCGCCTTCGGTACTTACACTAAACAATTGACCGGTAAAAGAATTAAAAGTTTGTTTCCTTGAGCGATAAAGAACATTCTTTCCGTCGGGAGTCCAAGCCATAACTATATTATTCGGCCCCATGCGGTCAGAAATGTCATCACGCGATAAAGTTGCAGTATAAGTAAGGCGTTTTGGTTCGCCGCCTTTCGAAGGCATAACGTAAACTTCTGTATTTCCGTCATACTGACCGGTGAAAGCAACCATGGAACCATCCGGTGAAAAACGTGCGAACATTTCAAATCCTTCCGAATCATTAGTAAGTTTACGTGCAACACCACCCGATTTGCTAACGGTGTAAAGATCTCCGGCATAAGTAAATACAACCTGATTATCATGAACGGTCGGAAATCTTAATAATCTTGTTTCCTGTGAAAATAAAGGCAAAATCAATATTGCCAAAATAAAAGATAAAAATGTTTTTTTCATAAAAATATATTTTGAAACCGCCAGATTCATAGTATTATATAAGTAGATATGCAAAGAATAATATTCTTTTGACATCCTTTAGATAAAATCAAATTTGCATCTGAACAGTTACAGTTATTCTAATAATTATACGCTTTTACTTCGAAATATGCTTGAGGATGTAAACAAGCTGGGCATTTCAATAGGGCCTTTTTCCCAAAGTGAATATATCCGCAATTACGGCACATCCAATAGGTATCTTCATCTTTTTCAAAGACTTTATCTTCTTCAAGATTTTTCAGTAAGGCTCTGTATCTTTTTTCATGTTCTACTTCTACTTTAGCAACCATCCTGAAGCAAGTAGCAATTTCTTTAAATCCTTCTTCATCGGCAATATCAGCAAATTTCGGATACATTTCCGACCATTCTTCATTTTCGCCGTCAGCAGCTTCTTTCAAATTTTCTTTTGTTGTACCGATAACACCGGCAGGAAAAGAATAACTTACTTCGGCAAAACCACCTTCAAGAAATTTAAAAAATCTTTTTGCATGCTCTTTTTCCTGAAGAGCTGTTTCCGCAAATATTGCACTTATCTGTTCATAACCTTCATTCTTTGCAACTTTTGCAAAATAATCATACCTGTTTCTTGCTTGCGACTCACCTGCAAAAGCGGTAAGTAAATTTTTCTCTGTTTGTGAACCTTTTAATTTTGCCATAATTTTTTAAATTTATAATTAATATTCAAATTTAATTTTTAACTTCATCAATATCATATAATTAAATAATATTAACACCTGTTATTTATTAAAATCCATATTTGAATAGCAAAGATATAACAAATCAGAAGTTTAATTATTTTTTTATAATATTTTTTACTTTTAGATAATTTAAAGAAATTAATATATTTGCAACAATTTTAAAAAGACATTTATCAATTTATATTTTATGCATAATTCAAAAAACTTATCTATAGTTTCTTATATAATTATAAATTTATTGTTGATATGTTTTTTATGGGTTATTTTTACAAGTTGTGATAGGAAAACCCAACCTTTAAAAATTCTTGCAATAGGTAATAGTTTTACCGAAGGGGCAACTGACAAATATTTAGTACCTTTAGCAAAGGAGAACGGAGACTCTTTAATTATATTCAGTCTTATATTAGGCACTTCGGATTTAGAGACACATTGGAATAATATACAAACAGATGCTCATGTTTACAATTTTAAGTTCATATATGAAGACTCAATAATCTTTAATTATAATAGTTCTATATTATTCGCTTTACAGTATCAAGACTGGGACTATATCGTTATCCAGCAATTAAGCTCAAAATGTGGTTTGTATGAAACATACTATCCTTATATCGAACTTATAAAGCAATATTTACAATATAATGCTTTAAACAATAAGGTTAAAATTGTTTTTCATCAAACTTGGGCTTATGACCAAAATTCTACACATGGCGGTTTTGCTAAATATGATAAAAATCAAATAACAATGTATAATGCAATAACAACTACTGTAGAAAGAGTTTGTAACGAAATGAATATTAAGACCATTATTCCTTCCGGAACCGCGATACAAAATGCCCGTGGAAAACTTGGAGATATTTTCTGTAGAGACGGATATCATGTTAATGACCTCGGGAGCTATGTACTTGCATGTACATGGTTCGAAATATTTTATAACGAAGATTGTTTCAATACTACAATAAGGCCAAAAACCGCAATCTCTGATGAGAACTTATATTCTTCATCAGTCGGCACATAATGCATGCCTTACTCCAAATTCAATTACAGAATAGAATTCTTAACTATTAACAAGATATGTTATAAGTTTCAGATACTTATTCCGGACTATGTTAAGTAAATCGCTTTCTTCTTAATTTTTACTGATTACTTTTCCACTGCCGCCGCCAGTAACTTCCATCAAAGGACTTCCTTTGTAATATACATCACCGCTACCGTTGATTTTAACAATTAACTTATCGGTAACAGTAATGTAGGAATTTCCGGAACCATTAATTCTAATATCGTAAATATTAGTTCTCAAATCGTAAGAATTATATTTTCCGGAACCATTAATTTTAAGCGTAGCAAAATAGGAACTTCCTGCTAAATTAACTCCGCCGGAACCATTAATACTCACCTCTAAATCATCATTCGAAAAATCATTGATCGAACAACCACCCGAACCGTTAATTGATATATCGCAATCTTTACAATGGTCAACATAATTTATCTTGAGATTTCCCGAACCGGTAACTTTTAAATCAAGATCATTGCACTGACTTATATTGTCAATTTCAATATTACCCGACCCTCTGACGGCTATTTCCAAATCGTCGGAAGTTATAATTTCATCGGCGTAAATATTTCCGGAACCATTATTGTTAATATCTTCAACAGTCTTACAATAAACATGAACTTTTACATTCTTATAAGAATTAAAAATGATATTAGATTTCGTTCTTATTGTCAGTTTATGGTCGTTTACGGTTGTAAGAATATAAGGCAGAAGGTTAGATTCAGCCTCAACAATAACTTTGTATGTATCACTGTAATAGATAATAACATCGAAAGCATCGTTTGATGAAATTTTATCGAATTGCGATAATTGTTGTTCAATTTTCACAATTTCACCGTTGCCTCTAATTGTATTACAACTTGTAAAACAAAAAGAAAAAATAATTGTAGAAACAATTACCACTGTACAAAAAATTCGTTTCATATAATTTAAATTTTTATTAATATCCGTTTATATATTAGTTATATAATTAATTCTAATTTTTACTTATTATTTTTCCACTTCCGCCGCCGGTAAGATTAATCTGCGGTTGCCCGTAATAATATACGTACCCGCTACCATTAATCACAACTGTTAATTGGCTGCTAACAGTGATATGAGAATTTCCTGGACTGTTAACCTTTATATCATAAATATTAGTATTCAAATCATAGGCATTATAATCGCCCGATCCGCTAATATTAAGTTCTGCCGAATAACATTCACCGGTCAAATATATATTTCCAGAACCGTTGATTAATGCATCCAATTCATCATTTGACAAATAATCGATAGAACAATTTCCTGAACCGTTAATATCTATATCAATTTCTTTACAATGAACTATATTTTTTATATCGATATTTCCCGAGCCCGAAATTCTTAAATCTATATTATCACATTCATCAATATTCCCTATCTCAATATTTCCCGAGCCGCGAAGAGAAATATCAAGATCATCCGAAACCGATATTTCATCCGCCAAAATATTTCCCGAACCGTTATTATAAATATTTTCCAGAGACTTACAATACACGTGAACTTTAATGTCTTTATCTGTATTAATAGTAATATTAGGTTTTGTTTTTATCGTAAGCATCCTGTCACCAACATTAGTAAGAATATAAGATTGGATATTAGATTCCGCTTCAATAATAACCTTAAATGTATCACCGTAATAAATTATTACGTCAAAAGGACCTTCGGAAGAAATTTTATCGAATTGCGAAAGCTGATGTTCTATCTCAACAACATCACCATTACCGTTAATTTTATTACAACTTGTGAAACAAAAAACACAGATCCCTGTTAAAATCAGTACCGTCGTTTTGATGATTTTTTTCATGATATTTAATTTTTTGTAGTTATTTTATTAAAAGACGAAAATGACAAATATAAGCTCTAAATTATAGTATCAAATCTTTCACCTTTTATCATATTGCGTTTCATAATAATTAATATAATCTCCCGAAATCACATTCTCAAGCCATTCTTCATTTTCAAGATACCAATCAATGGTTGATGACAAGCCTTCTTCAAATTTGGTTTTCGGATACCATTGCAAACTGACATTCAATTTTGTGAAATCAATGGCATATCTCAAATCATGGCCGGGTCTATCGGCCACAAAGGTAATCAATTTACGTGAGGTACCGGCCTCTCTGCCGAGTTTTCTATCCGTAAGATCACAAACTAACCGTACAATATCAATATTACGGACTTCATTGTCTCCACCTATGTTATAAGTTTCGCCTATTGTTCCGTTATGAAATATTGCATCAATCGCCTCCGCATGATCCTTAACATAAAGCCAATCTCTAACATTTTCACCTTTCCCGTAAACAGGTAAAGGTTTATTGTTTTTTATATTATTGATGATAAGAGGAATAAGTTTTTCCGGAAACTGATTCGGACCATAGTTATTTGAACAGTTCGAAATTATGACAGGAAGTTTGTATGTATGATGAAAAGCTTTAACAAGATGATCGGAACCGGCTTTAGCTGCGGAATACGGACTTCGCGGATCATATGCCGTACTTTCAACGAATTTATTGTCATTAAAATTCAACGAACCGTAAACCTCATCAGTAGAAACATGATAGAAAAGTTTGTCTTTCGTATTATCTTTCCAGATATTTTTACTTGCATTGATTAAAACAAAAGTCCCTATTAAGTTTGTTCTAATGAAATCCATCGGGCTCAAAATAGACCTATCAACATGTGTTTCGGCGGCAAGATGAATCACTCCGTCAAACTGTTCCTTAATAAAAAGATTATTGATGAAATCCTCATCGGCAATATCTCCTTTTATAAAAAGATAATTCGGATTATCTTCGACATCCTTAAGATTTTCGAGATTACCTGCATAAGTAAGCTTGTCGAGGTTATATATTTTATAATCGGGATATTTTTCAAGGAATAATCTCACAACATGAGAGCCTATAAATCCCGCACCGCCTGTAATTAATATTTTTTTCATGTTAATAGTTAGGTTAACGTAAACAAATAAATAATATTATTTCTGTTTGTTTTCTTCTAAACCACATTCCCAATTCCACGCTGTTCGCATCATATCATCAAGGGTTCTTTCGGCTTTCCAGCCTAATTCATTATTAGCATAAGTCGTATCGGCCCAAACCTTTTCAATATCACCCGAACGGCGCGCAACAATTTTATAATTTATTTTGATATTATTAACTCTTTCAAAGGATCCTATAATATCCAATACGGAATAACCCGTTCCTGTGCCTATATTAAAAATTTCGGTCTTGGAAAGTCCTTTACGGTTAATCATTCTTTCGATAGCAACCACATGTGCCTTTGCAAGGTCAACAACATGAATATAGTCGCGAATTCCAGTACCGTCCGGAGTATTATAATCGTTCCCATAAACACTGAGATACTCTCTGATTCCCGCTGCCGTTTGTGTAAGATACGGGATGAGATTGTTGGGGATTCCCTGTGGGTATTCTCCGATTAAGGCGCTTTCATGTGCGCCAATAGGATTAAAATATCTAAGTTTTATTGCATAAATATCGGAAACCGCAGCAACATCATCAATGATATCTTCACAAATTTTCTTGGTGTTTCCATATGGCGACATAGCTTTTTTTAGAGGAGCATCTTCCGCAACGGGTAATTTATCCGGTTGTCCGTAAACAGTACATGATGACGAAAAAACAATATTCTTTATATCATGAATCTGCATCTGTTCAAGAATATTAATCAAGGAGTTGATATTGTTTCTATAGTACATCAAAGGTTTTTGTACAGACTCGCCTACGGCTTTCGAAGCGGCAAAGTGTATAACTCCCGAAATATCCGGATGTTTCTCAAAAAGTTTACGTGTTTCTTCGGTTATTGATAAATCAATTTTCTCAAATTCAGGCTTTACTCCCGTAATCTTTTCAATATTATCTACAACTTCAATGAAGGAATTCGAAAGATCATCAGCAATTACAACTTTATAACCTTTTTGCTGCAATTCAACAACAGTGTGTGAGCCTATAAACCCTGTGCCGCCCGTTACTAAAATTTTCATTTTTCTATAAATTCTAAAATTGTATTTGTAATAAACTCAATTTGTTCATCATCAAGTTCGGTATGCATAGGCAAAGAGATCACACTTTTACAAAGCATTTCCGAAACAGGAAACATTCCTGTTTTATATCTTTCATCCAAATACGCTTTCTGATGATGAAGTGGAATTGGGTAATATATTGCCGCCGGAATACCTTTATCATTGATATACTTTAATAAACCGTCTCTATCAATATCTTTTGTTATCAAAGTATATTGGTGAAAAATATGAGTTGAATTATTTGAAATATACGGAACAACAAGCTTATCGGATTTCTTGAAAGCTTTATTATATTTCTCGGCAGCCGTTTTTCTCGATTCATTATATTCATCAAGACGGCGAAGCTTAATTCTAAGAATTGCTGCCTGAATTGAATCCAAACGAGAATTGACACCCACATAATCATGAATATATCTAATTGTCATTCCATGATTAACAACAATTTTTAATTGTTCCGCAAGCTTATCGTCATTGGTAAAAATTGCACCGCCGTCGCCATAACATCCAAGATTTTTCGACGGAAAGAAAGAGACTGCACCTGCTTTGCCCATTGTTCCCGCTTTTCTGATTGTACCGTCGGAAAACTTGTATTCGGCGCCGATAGCCTGGCAGGTATCTTCAATAACGTAAAGATTATGTTCTTCTGCAATTTTCAATATTTCTTCCATATCCGCACATTGGCCGAAAAGATGAACAGGGACAATTGCTTTTGTTTTCGGAGTAATTGCTGCTCTTAATTTTGCCGGGTCAATGTTCATCGTATCAGGAAGAACATCAACCAAAACAGGAGTAAAACCCAACAGGGCAATGACTTCCGCTGTTGCAATAAAAGTAAATGTAGTTGTAATTACTTCATCGCCGGGTTTCAGTCCGAGAGCCATCATTATAACTTGCAAGGCATCGGTTCCGTTAGCGCAAGGGATTACATGCTTCACATTCAAATAATCTTGCAGTTCTTTTGCAAAAGCCTGCACTTCCGGACCATTAATATATGCTGTTGAGGCAACAACATTTAAAACAGCTTCATCTATTTCTTTTTTTATCTTTTGATATTGACTTGCCAAGTCAACCATTTGGATTTTTCTCATATTTCTTTATAAGATTTTATTATTAAATATTTGTTCAATTGATTATTACAATTGATTAATGTATCATTAGTTTAATTTTAGACAGCAAGATATCAATCCCGACCTTATTCTGACCGCCCTGCGGGATTATAATATCAGCGTATTTCTTAGTCGGTTCAATGAAAGTTTCGTGCATTGTTTTAACCCAAAGAGAATAATGCTTAAGCACAGCATCATAATTTCGTCCTCTTTCAATAACATCCCTTCCGATAATCCTTATGAGCCTGTCATCGCTATCGGCATCAACAAAAACTTTGATATCAAGTTTTTTTCTTAAAGTCGGATTAGCCAACGCCATTATTCCTTCAACAATAATTACCTTTTTGGGTTGAATTGTAATTGTTTCCTTAGCGCGAGCACAAGTAACATAAGAATACACAGGCATTTCAATGGATTTTCCGGAAATAAGATCGTCTAAATGCTTATTTAATAATTTAAATTCAAAAGAAGAGGGATGATCGAAATTGATTTTCTTTTTTTCTTCATCAGAGAGATGACCGTTATCTTTATAATATGAATCAAGAGAAATTACAGCGACCGAATCTTTGGGCAGTTGTTTCACTATTTCTTTAACGACGGTAGTTTTTCCGGAACCCGAGCCGCCTGCAATACCAATTATCAACATAAAATCGAATTTTTACAAAAATAACAAATAATTAACAACGAAGAGTTAATAATTTCTTTACTCCTTACTATTTTTTGTCAGCTCATCTAATTTTTTATGCAGATCGTTCAAACTATTTTGAAGCTGTTGGTGATTATCATGTAATCCTTTTACCTTTTTATGTATCGCTACTCCGCTGCCGGCAGCAATTGAAGCACCTAAGGCGCTAAGTACATTTGTGTAATTACCCAAAATTAATTGAATACCGTCCTTTGGTACATAACCGTTTAAGGCCGGCACAAGCAAGCATATAAAAGCAAATATCACGAGGTAAAAAAACAAAAACAAATAAATAAAAATTGATACCCTGCTCGCAAGTATTTTCGGGATATTCTTTAGAAAGTTGTCTATTTTGCTCATTGAATTATATTTATAGATTTTGAATACAAAAATAATATTTTTAAAAGATATCCAGCAACTTATCTATTGATGAGATAGAGATAAATTTCGGATGAGTTACTTCTTCATGATGTTGTTCATGCTCCCAAGTGATATGAAACGGAATATGTATTGCATAAGAATTCAGTTCTAAAACCGGTAATATATCCGATTTCAATGAGTTTCCGACCATAGCAAAATTTTCGGAGATACAGTTTGTTTTCTTAAATAAATTTCGATAATCATCGCTGTTTTTATGGCTTACTACTTCTATATGATCAAAATAATCTTTTAACCCCGATTTATTTATTTTCCTTTCCTGATCTATTAAATCTCCTTTAGTTACTAATAACAGCCGGTATTTTCCTTGTAATTCTTGCAAAACATTTTCAACTCCGTCTATTAACTCATTCGGTTTCTGCAATAAATCTCTCCCTACCTGCAAAGTTTTATTCATCAAATCGGCACTGACTTCGGAATTATATAACTTACAAGTTGTTTCTATTGCCGAAATAATAAAATTTTTAACGCCGTAACCATAAAAAGGAAGATTTTTTATTTCGATATCATACAGAACTTTCTTTGTTTCTTCAAGAGAAAAATCGGGTTCAAGCAATTCACAGAAATTTATCTCTGCCGCACGAAAGTTCGGTTCATTCTCCCATAAGGTATCATCGGCATCAAAAGCAATTGTTGTTATTTGTTTCATAGACTGCAAAGATAGAGAAAAAGTAGAGAAAATCGAAAGTAGGAAATAGTATGTATAATCGTGAGATAAACATATTTATCAATTTTGCATATCGTTGTATTGCAACAAATTATCATTTATTACAATACCTTTATCACTCATTATTTTTTCGTTTTCACATATTAGTTTGTACCTGCTTTTCATTATTATTCAAAACTCCTTCATAAAAAATTATATAACTATGAAATTAATCAATGTGCTTTATCACTTCGTTGGGAATGATATAATTTATTTTTAGATATTTTTAATGATTATTTTTTGATAAATTACAAAACTCTTGTAATTTTGCAGGTATTAATCTTAAAAAATAAAAATTTATGGAACACGTATTGCCGAAATTACCTTATGCATTGAACGGTTTAGAGCCGCACATTTCAATGCAAACACTTGAATTTCACTATGGGAAACATCATCAAGCTTATGTAAATAATTTAAACAACTTGATTAAAGGGACCGAATTCGAAAATGCCAGTTTAGAAGATATTATTATGAAAGCCGATGGTGGAATCTTCAACAACGGTGCTCAAGTTTGGAACCACACATTCTATTTTATCGAATGTTTGTCGCCTGACGGCGGGGGGGAACCGCTCGGACAATTAGCTGAAGAAATCAAAAGAGATTTCGGTTCTTTTGATAAATTCAAAGAATTATTTACAAAAGCTGCTTCAACTTTATTCGGTTCCGGTTGGACTTGGTTAGTAAGAAATAAAGACGGAAAACTTGAAATAGTTCAAACCACCAATGCCGGAAATCCTTTAAGAGACGGCAAAATGCCTATTATTACCTGCGATGTATGGGAACATGCATATTACCTTGATCGTCAAAACAGGCGTCCCGAATATATTGATGCCTTTTGGAAAGTAGTTAATTGGAAAAATAAATAACAATTAATATATTATGAAGAAATTAATATTCTTAGCTGTTGCATTAACGATAAGTTTTAATCTTATGTCACAAACAGAAGGTACGGGAAAAGATATTTCAACTGACCCTAAAAGAAATCCTAAAGCTCAGCAAACCACCCAAAGCGGTACATCTACAAAACAAATTACATCCGATGTTGGCGAATCTCCAAAAGAGGTTACTCCAAAAAGCGTAGCCGCGGCTAAACAACTCATTGAATTACCTCAACCTTCAAAATCTCGTAAGTGCGACATTATGCAAGCGTTGGGTAACAGAAAATCTACCCGCAATATGAAAGCCGAACATGTTTCTTTACAAGATTTATCGGACATTTTATGGGCAGCAAAAGGAGTCAATCGTCCTGATGAAAACAAAATGACTTCCCCAACAGCAAGAAACTCACAAGAAATTGAGGTTTATCTTTGCCGTCCAGAAGGTGTTTATATTTATCTAAATGAGAAAAATGCGCTGGAATTAGTTAGTGATAAGAATATCTTTAAAGAATTAAACGGAACTCGCCCTACAGGAGCTTTAGACATTCTACTTATTGTTGCGGATTTGTCAAGATACAATGGTTACAGCCCGAACGGCGATAATACACATTTTTACGAAATGGGTGCCGTTGACGCAGGCATCGTATCCCAAAATATTTCTTTGATGTGTGCTGCAGCAAATATTGGAACAGTTCCAAGAGCAATGATGGATCATGAAAATATTTACAAAATCCTTGATTTCGGTAAAAACCAAGTACTTTGGCTAAATCACCCGATAGGGTATTTTGAAAAATAAAATTATAATTTTATTTTTATTCCTGGTTTAAGAATGGTATTGGCTTCGCTGATACCATTCTTTTTTATTAGCTTATTCAACTTAACAGTATAACACTGAGATATTCCCCACAAAGTTTCATTTTCACCCGTAATATGAAAGGATGCGCTTCCTTTATTATTTTTCGGACCTAAATAAATTATATCACCTGCAGAAATTTTATCTCCTTTGGATAAATCGTTATAATTTCTAAGCTGTCTGACAGGCTCACCTAAAGCTTTAGCTATCTGTTCCAATGTTTCATATTCTTCGGCAAACACCGCATAAACTTTATTATACTCAAAGATATGTCTGTTCTTATGTGTTTCAACATAAACAGCTTCATCCATACATAAGCACAATCCCAATTCATATTGATATTTATCGAGATTTTTAGGAAGATCATAAATCTCGTTAGTATTTTCAATTTCTATATTATTACAGAAATTTTCCATATTTTCAAACAAATCATTAGGAATATCGGAAATATCCATCACTCCTATAGCAACCATATCATACATATATAATTGATTTTCATCAATAATTTTAATCAATAAATTAGCATAATTAGGATTAGTTGCATAACCGGCTTTTTTTAGTCCGTGCGCCCAGGATTTATAATCGGAAACATCAAGTTTGAAGAGATCGGCATATCTATCGCGCGTTGTAAGAAAAAGCGAATGGTCATCAAAAGAATCTTCTACCTTTTTATACTTTCTAAAACATTCCTGCGGAGCATCATCATCATGATAATGAGTTTGACCGTTCCATCCGGTGTGGCATTTTATTCCGAAATGATTGTTTGATTTAACGGCAAGCTCGCTTTTACCGCAACCCGACTCTAAAATTCCTTGCGCAAGGGTGATACTTGCAGGAATTCCGAATTCTTTCATTTTACGAACCGCAATATCTCCGTACTTTCTCGCGTACTCTTGTCGCTCAGCAATTTGCGCAAAGCAATCAGTACCAATGAAAATCAACAATAATATTATTATATTTTTAATACGTTGCATTTTGTTTAAAATAAAAACATCGACAAAGATAGTTTTTTCAATTGAGAATTAGGAGTTGAGAATCGAGAATTTATCGACAAAATAAAAGAATTACATAATTTAAAACATCTACTCTTTTTTTATTACTATTAAACATTCATATAGCTAATAATCTCATCAAGAAATTTTTATATATAATTCTCATTTTAGGACAAGAAAAGAATACATTAACATTGCTCTACATTAAATTTCCGAAAATAGATTTTTTATAAAAGAAGGCAGTCTTCTTTGTTAATAAAATCTTCATTATATAGATTTCATATTGATTTTTTTTCAAAAAATTTAACAATGATTTCATTATCTTTTTGTCATTGTTATTTGCTAATTATTATTTAACAAATATGTTAATTACAAAAATTATCAAATCTCAACTCCTAATTCTCAATTGAAAAAACTATCTTTGCATCATGAAGATTGAAATTATTGAAAAACTAAAAGAAGATGTTCGGTACAAAGAGGCCCTTACGGCTTGTATGAACTGTGGGGTTTGCACTGCTATCTGCCCTGCTGCCGAATTCTATAAATATGATCCCCGAACGATCTGCAATATAGTACAATCTAATAATGTTGATGAGATAGAAGATCTGTTAAATAGTGAAACAATCTGGTATTGCGGGCAGTGCATGTCGTGCAAAACCCGTTGTCCGCGCGGAAATGTTCCGGGAATGCTAATAACAGTTTTAAGAAAAATATCTCAGGAAATGGGATATTTCGTAAACAGTGAAAAAGGACGTCAGCAATTGGCAATCAAAAGAACAGTAGGTGAAAATATTATTAATGCCGGATATTGCGTTCATCCGGATATCGTAGATCCTGACCTTCATCCGGAACAAGGCCCGGTTTGGCGTTGGTTTATTAACAACATCAAAGAAGTAAGTCCGAAAATGGGTGCGGTTTATCATCAGGAAACTGCGGGTGCTTTAAGAGCCATCAGTAAAGACACTCTTGATGAAATTAAAAGTATTTTTAAAGTTACCGGCGGAGAAGAATTCTACAAAAAAATAGAGCATTTTTCTTCTGAAAAAGCCAAAGATTTTCAATCTAATGCTGATTATGACTACATGATAAAAGTATATACTACAGATTCCGGAGATCATACACGGTAAAATTTTATAAACTGAAAACAATTTAGAATGTATAAACATAAATGGAATGATTATCAGAAGGAAATAGCTGACGACAAATATTTCTATGCAAGAAGTTGCATCAGGCAAACCTTTTTCCCCGGCTCCGAAACGGCCTTTGTGAAAATGATGAGAGAGGAAATGAAGAAGGATATCCTCGACGTTGCAAATCAACATACTTGCACGGGAATAGGTTATCACGGTGATATTATTCCTTTTGAAACCACCTCGGCTGTCGTCGGCAGACTTATGTCGTTGATGACGGAAGCAGGTTATGAAAATTATGTGCCTTCGTGTATTACTTCTTTCGGATTGATTGTTGAAATTACCGAAACTTGGCATCATTTCCCGGAACTGCTGGAAAAAACTCGCGAAGATCTCTATAAAGCCACAAAACGTGAATTTAATTTACCAAAAAATATAGCCCACCCTTCCGATATCATTTATAAATTTCGCAACGAATTGAAATCGAAAATGAAATATCAACTGGTTAATAAAGAAACCGGAAAACCTTTGAAAGGCGTGGAACATATCGGATGCCACTATGCTAAAGTTTTTCCCGATAGAGGTATAGGCGGCGCTGAATTTCCGGTGGTTCTTTCCGGAATGATTGAAACCTGGGGAGGAGAAGTAATTGATTATCCGGAGAGACGTCATTGTTGCGGCTTTGGTTTCAGAAATTATCTCGTACAGGCAAACAGAGGTTATTCGGTAAGTAATTCCCACAAAAAGTTTGAATCGATGGAACCGTATGAACCCGATTTCATTGTGGCGAATTGCCCGGGTTGCGCCATGTTTCTCGATAAATGGCAATATACTATCGCAGAGCTCGAAAACAAAACTTATGATAAATACGGTAAAGGTATTCCTGTTCTTACATACGAGGAACTTGCCGGAATGCTTCTAGGATATAATCCTTGGGAACTCGGAATGCAAATCCATCAAGTTCAATGCGAATCTTTATTAGATAAAATAGGGATAGAATACAATACTACCGAAAAATATACAGGAGTATCGGGTAAGAAAATCTTTCCTCCTGAAAAACCTCAAAATTTAATTGTTTAATATTTAAAATCTTTATATGCAACATTTTGATACAATAATAATAGGTGGAGGCCCGGCAGGACTTGAAGCGGCGGCACGACTTTCTAAGTTTGACAAGCATGTTCTCATAATCGAAAAAGATCCCGCATTGGGCGGTAAACTACTTTTGTGGGACAAACTTTTTCCCGACTTTGCTTCTTCGGAAGAATTATTACATCAATTGATTGAGAATATTAAAAATGATAATGTGAAAGTTTCTCTTAATACCGGTATCAAGGAAATTGAAAACGAGGGAGGACTTTGGAATATTATCGACAATCATAACAACAAATATTCCGCTAAAGCTCTTTTGCTGGCAACCGGTTTTGATGTTTTTGACGCGTCAAGAAAAGAAGAATACGGATATAGAATTTATCCTAATGTTATTACTTCGGTTGATCTTGAAAAAATTCTGAGCGGAGAAGTTTCACATGCCGAACCTAAAAAAGTTGTGTTTATTCAATGCGTAGGCTCACGCGATGAAAAAGTGGGAAATCATTTTTGTTCTAAAAATTGTTGTATTTGCGCTGTAAAACAAGCTATTGAAGTTAAGGAAATGTATCCGAATTCAGAAGTTTATTGTTTTTACATGGATTTACGTATGTTCGGCGAATCTTATGAAGAACTTTACCGCAAGGCACAGCAAGATTACGGTATAACTTTTATAAGAGGAAGAGTTTCGGAAGTTTCTCCTACCTATCACGGACAAGTTCAAATAAAAGCTGAAGATACTTTGCTTTCGCGACCTATAAGATTAACAGCGGATTTAGTTGTGCTTATGGTAGGAATGGAGGCGTCGGAAGGCACTGTCGAAATAGGAAAGAAACTTCAGATCGGCGGGAATTATGATTATTTCAAAAGTAAAAATCAACATCTTGCCGATAATCTGACATATTTAGATGGTATTTTTGTTGCCGGCACATCAAAACGTCAAATGTCTATTCCGGAAACCATGAAAGATGCTGCGGCGGCAGCTTTGGAAATTAATAATTATCTTAATTAAAAAAACAAGTAAATGAAATTCGGATTTTCATTAAATACAAGTAGAACTATTGATCTCGATAAATTAGACAAGAAAAAACAAGAATCTTTTACCGACGACATCCCAACTTTTAAACGATGTTTTGCTTGCGGCGGATGTGCGGCAACTTGTTCGGCACAGCAACACACCGACTTCAATGTGTTGAAATGCAACCTGCTCTTTCGCAGAGGAGAATTTGAAACTTTGGAAAAAGAGTTGGAAAAATGTATGCTTTGCGGCAAATGTACATTAGTTTGCCCGAGAAATGTTAATACACGTGCAATGATAATAAAAATGCGCCGAACATTAAACACAAAAACAAATCTGTAGCGTATGAATTTAGACATGTACAATCCATTTGTGATTCCATTTGCTTTCGGAGTGGTCATACTTTTCGTAAATTTGGCAATCGCATTTGTTTCATGGCTTTATCGTTTAGACAAAGTTCAAAGAAGACAAATCGGAAAAAATATAATTTCTTTTAAAACATTAGCAGCCATTTGGGAAGCTATCCGCGAATGCCTATTCCACAGAAATATTTTCAAAACAAACCCCATCTTGGGTTATATGCACTTCAGCCTTGCTTTCGGTTGGTTAATGCTCATTGTTATTGGTAAAGTTGAAGCTGTTGCTTATGAGGGACAATATTTTACAAATCCCTGGCTCGCGATTTTCTTTAGGTTTTTTGAAGACGGAAGAGATTATCCATATAAAGAAGTATTAACTTTCGTTATGGATTTTCTGCTTTGTTTTGTTCTCTCAGGATTACTTTTAGCTTTTATTAAGCGGATGTATTCCAAATTATTAGGAATGAGAAAAACAACAAAACATACTCCTTCCGACAGAGTTGCTTTGATTTCTTTATGGTGTATTTTTCCGCTTCGACTTCTTGCCGAAAGTTCAACGGCAGCTATAGAACACAACGGCGGATTTCTTACACAGTCCCTGGGAAATCTTCTCGCCTTTTTACCTGTTGAAAAATTTGTGACGCCTCTCTGGTGGGCGTATTCCATTGCTTTATGTTTATTCTTCGTTTTCATGCCTTTTACAAGGTATATGCACATTTTCACGGAAGTATTGTTAATATTCCTTCGCAAATGGGGTGTCATAGAATCTCAGAAACATACGGGATATACAGATATCGAAATTAATTCTTGTTCACGCTGCGGAATTTGCATCGATGTTTGCCAGTTGAATACTGCTGCAAAAATCAACGATGTTCAATCCGTTTATTTTATCAGAGATGTGCGTGATTTATCTTTAGACCGGCATATAGCAAACAATTGTCTGCTTTGTAACAGATGCGTACAAGCTTGTCCTGTCGGCATTGAAACCACAATGATACGGCAAATATACCGCTATAAACAAGGTAACGAAGATATTCCTTTTTACGAATATATCAACACATCAAAATATACTGAAGGAAAGAATTCCGCACCTATATTATATTTTGCAGGATGTATGACTCATATTACACCGGGAATTATTGATTCAATGAAAAATATCTTTGATAAAGCCGATGACAAATACATTTTTATTGATGAAGATAAGAATATTTGCTGCGGAAGACCTCTGCGTCAACAAGGATTTCTGGAACAAGCGGAAGTTTTAAAAGAAAAGCTGACATCAATAATTAAAGATTCCGGAGCAGAAGTTCTTGTAACTTCTTGTCCGATTTGTTATAACTCTTTTGCAAACGAATATAATTTAGACATTAAAGTACTTCATCACACACAATATATCAAAGAGTTAATCGACAAAGGTAAGTTAAATCTGAGCAAACAAGATGTTAAACTTGTCTATCATGATCCTTGCGAAATTAGTCGCGGTAATAACATCTACGAAGAACCTCGAATTATAATAAATTCGATAGGCAATTTACATTCAACTAAAAATGAAAAAGATGACACATTATGCTGCGGCGGCAGTTTAGCAAATATCGAATTAAATACGGAGCAAGCGGCTTTAATAACTTCTCAGACCTTAGATGTTTTAACAAAACCTAATCCTGATTTTATCATTACCTCTTGTCCGTTATGTAAAAAAACTTTTACAAAAAATTGTAGCAACAACAAAATATTAGACATTTCAGAAATAGTTTCAAGAAATATTTAACAAGATTAATCAATTAAATATTTTTTTTATTACTTTTGTAGCTACAACAACTAAACTAAAATCATTTAATATTTTAAGTTCAATATTATGAACGTGGACGAATTTAATAATTACAATTTAAAGATTGGTATTACTCATGGTGATTTTAATGGCATTTCATACGAATTAGTATTAAAGACATTAAATGATAGTGCAATACATGAAACTTTAACACCTGTTTTCTTCGGATGTTCGAAGTTAGTTTCATATTTCAGAAATTATTTTAATTATACCGACTTTTCATTTACACCGGTAAGACAGAATGAAATTACACCGAATAAACCTAATCTTTTTAATATTTTTTCCGAAGAAGTAAGAGTTACTTTGGGAGAAACTACTGAAGAAGCTGCAAATCTGGCTGTTCTATCTATAACCAAAGCATATAATGCCATAAACAATAGATTTGTTGATGCATTGGTCTGCTGTCCTGTTAGTCAAGCTATGCTTAAAGAAACCTCATCGCATCATATTGGCAACGGCAGTTATTTCATTAATAAATTACAATCGACACGCAGTATGCAAATTTTATGTAACGATTACATAAAGTTAACTGCGGCTACTTCTAAAGTAAATTACGAAGAGCTTACAAAGTTATTAACCATCGAATATCTTTTTGAAAAAATAAAGACTTTACATAAAATTATGTTTTATGATTTTATGATAAGCTCGCCGAAAATAGCTATTTTAGCGGCGAATTCCGTGGACAATACAGGCAAATACATAGATGGAGAAGTTGAGGATATCATTGAAAAAACAAATGATTTAGCAATACAAAATAGAATCCAATCATTCGGCCCATATTTACCTTCAACTTTTTTCAACAGTAATGAATATCAGAAATTTGATGTAATAATGACCATAACCAATCAGCAGGCCGATACAATTTTCTCTTTATTAAACGGGAGAGATGGAGTTGTTTATACTTCGGGATTGCCTTTTGTTGTAACCGAACCGTATCATTTAAATGGTCAAGAAGTTGGCGATTGCCAAGCCTTTAGAAGTGCTTTATATCTGGCAAGTGATATAACTAAAAACAGGCGTATGAATTATAAACTGAGGAAAACCGCTTTGCAAAGAGATAGGAACTTTCAGGATAATAGTTCTAACACAGGTGAAAATAAAAACATTTCCGAGAATAAGTCATAGAATCAAAAAAAAATGTATTTTTGCACTTTCTTTACTTAACCTATAAGTAAAGGTAAGATTTTTGTTCTTTCATAATTGTAAAGTTGCCCGAGTGGCGGAATTGGTAGACGCGTCGGTCTCAAAAACCGATGAGGAAACTCGTGCCGGTTCGATTCCGGCCTCGGGTACGGGGATAAGAGCTTAACTGATTAATGGTTAGGCTCTTTTTGTTTTTCGGGGTACAGACAGGGGACAAATCTGACAATATTTTGTAAAATGTACGGTTATTTTTGAAGTCTTTTTAATAAAAAAGCACCTTGGTTAATTCCTTGGTGCTTTTTTGTTTTTATACTTCATCGGGGTTATTCAAGTTGCTTATCGGCTTGTTCAAATAAATATTTATAATCATCGTGCATGTTATTAATATTATCGTGGTAATAAATTATTTTGGTAATAAGATTTATCATTTCAGAAAATTGTTTAATATCTTCTTTGTCCTTTTCATTAACAAGTCTTGTTATCGCTCTGTTAATAGTTTCTATCCATTCAACGCCGTCACAATGTACCCAACTTAATGAGAGTGCTATATCTCGTCTTATCTTCATCTCGGCGGCAAAACAACTTAAGTTAGTACCCGGATATTTTTCAATGTTATCGGATAAGAATTTTTCAAATATCGTTTGAAAATAGTTGCTTTGGGAATTTTCTTTTACTTCTGTTCTCATAATAACTAATTTTTATTAAGGTTTTTTATTTCCTCATTTATTTCTATTTCTAAGTCTTCATCTGCTATTTGTGATAAATCATAAGTTTCGTTCCAAATATCTTCAAGTCGCTCTTGATGTGAAAGAATTTCTGATAAAAATTCTATCATTCGCAAAAAATGCGTTAACTCTTTATCAGTATAATATTCTTTTTTACTCTGGGATAATCTCTCAATGGTATTACTTATTGTTTTAATCCAATCTACCGCATAGTAACGTGCCTCAATTACTTCTCCAATTATACGCTCTCTGCGTCTCATTTCACCTGCAAAATTATCCATATCAAATTCAATATTAGGATTTCTGTTCTTAAATTTAACTGAACATTTTTCAAATACTGCTTGAAAGTAATCGTCTTTGATTTTTTCTTTAATTTCTTTTTTCATAATTAAATTAATTTAATCGTTAATACTTTCTGCAATAATATCAACACATGGATGATGAGGATTAATTCCCGACTTTTCTACTTCTTTTGAGAAGTTGCTGAAATCGTTTAATAATCCTTTGCTTAAAATAAAGGCATAAGCCGTGTTTTTAGCGTTTTTCTCAATATCAAAGTGTCTTGTATAACTTTGAGATAATCCTTAAACAGAGGGATAGAATGAGCATTTGAACACTCAATTTTAATGGTTGCAAAGCTCGTTTCTTTGCTTTTTACTTTTGTAATCATGATAAATTAATTTAAATAAAAAAACCCTCTGTTACGGTGTCCTACGTACTATTATTTACGCCCGGATGTTTCCACTACCGGCACCAACAAAGGGTTTATACTTGTCTTAATTAAATTCGTCATAATATAATAGTTTTAGGAACTGCAAAGATAAGATAATGAAATTTGTATTGCAAGATGTTTAATGATTTTTTTAATGTTGATTTTGGGGATTTTATTCATAATGTAAGGTTCAATCATTTTTCTTCCTTGGTTTCCACGATTTAGAATACTCATGATTTTGAATATCAAGCACTTCAAAGATGTTCTTTTTAATGCTTCTGCAGGCGTGTAGTATTGTATTCTTTGGCTTTTTTGATATATCTATTAACAGTTCGTTCGGTTTTATGACATTTATTGACAAAATATGACAAAACATCCGAAGTTTTTTCTCCGGATTTGCAAAAATATAATCCGCAATTTCGATAATGAGATTCGATATTTTAAGATTCAGAAAACTCAACATTTTTCAACAAATATGAATTTTTCTGATAATGAATTTGTCTTTTATTAGATCTTGAGACGAGCTATCTCATTCTTCTTAAAGTCCCTTTATGTTCCCTATATTCGCATTACGGACACAGCAAACGGTACTAAGTTTTGTATTCCTTTAATTGTGATTACAAAGAAAGAAAATCTTAATTCTTCGTCTTGAAATCAATGCACAATATTTCCTATTTCATTAAACGTATCGTTAATATGTTTAATTAAATTTTTATCTGTAGTTATAAGAGCAATTTCCTTAGCCTGCCTGACTCTCGGAAATCCGAAAATTACATTCTGATGATCCACTAACCAACAATTCATTACGTGTGGTTCATTTGCTAATTCAATTTTTACATTTATCCCTCTAAAAAATCTTTCTATTTCTGCGTTTATGGAATATAAGACATTGTAAAATTCGTTCCATGTTACTTGTTTATTTTCCATATTAAGAGAATTGTAATTATCCATAAATCTTTCTTTCTAACTCTTTAATTTCTCTTTTCAATTCTTCATCTGTCAATGTTGAGAAATCTGGTTGAAAAAAACTTTGTCCGCCGACGAGTTCAACAAATTTATCAATATCTTCTGTTGTAATAATGCCATTTCTTAGGATTGATAGAAGTAATATCTTCAATTCTCGACTAACCTTAATTTCTGTCTGGTTTTTCATGCTTCACTATTTTTAGTTAATTCATCTATAATTGTATTTAACTGCTCGTCTGTCAGATTATCAAAATTTGTTTTTGCTTCAATGCTTTGCATTTTAGGTACAACAAATGATAAAAGTTTTTCCATGATATAAAGCCGCTGTTTTGATTCAACGGCTTTTAAATCGGTTTCAAATAGCTCTCTATTGTTATTGATGAGGCTTTGTATCCATGTTCTAATGTCTGTTGTAATCTTATTTGGCGACCCTTTTGGTCTCCCATTAGGATTATTGGTTTTTCCTTTGGGTTTCTGTATTTTCTTGTTGTTTTCAGAAATTGACATCATATTATGCATAATTTAAGTTAATATTTAATTTTCTAATCGATTAGTCTACGACTGCCGAAAGATAATAGAAATCTATTAACCTTTTCAGTCTCATATTTTAGATTCCCCCTTACGTATCTTGTGTTAAGTGAAATAGTATAGCCGTCAATTTGTCCTATTCCCATTTCAGTTTTAATTAATACCGTCGTATCAAGGTCTTTGATGGACGGAAACCTTACTTCTTGTGTCTTATTCTTCGATATCCCTATAGTCTCAACTTCTTCGTTATTAATAAGAAGTTTTCTACTCGGTTTATCGAATTTGTGATAATTGGCGGCAAGGAAATAAATACTTAATGTACCGTTTTGGAGTACTAATTTATCTTTCGTTCCATCGTTAAGTGTAACGTACCTTACGCTATAATCATCACCGTTTTTATCACATGCAAACAAGGTGAAACCGTCCTTATTTATATCTTCCGGAGAAACAAGAGCAAAATCAATATCGGTGTCGCATTCTATACTAAGATTCGTTATCGCTCCATCTTTTGCGTATGCTGCAAGAATCTCAATAGGATAACCCTCGAAGACCTTACTTTGTTTATCCTGTAATTTCAGCACTATTTGAGCCGAGATATTGGATAAGTCATATTTGCACTTATTAAGTCCGAAAGCCCAACTTTTACCGTGTGGCGGGCATTTTAAAGCCGTTAAATCGAATATTGTCTCCGGCGGTGTGTAGCTGAATCCATTCCTAAAGAAATACACATGCTCAATCCTTAACCTATTTTGTTCATCAATCCACCAACTAAGATTATAAGCATTACAAACGGTATCTAAGAGCTTTCTTAATGTGATGTTTAATTTCTGTGCCGGCTGTGTATATTCTCCATGAAGGATATTCGTGTTTTGTGTCAAGAATAAATGTCCTACATTGGGAAATAGACTAAGTGACGAATATAATACCATACTGTAATCCGGAGTTGCCTCGTGTGTTATCCCTGTGCCTAATTTTTGCAGTATAACGTTTATACTGTCAGCGAATGAATAGCTGTCTCTTAATTCATGGTTTTCACGCCCTGAAACTTCAAGCTGCCAATCATAATCAGAGAACGAATACCAAGCCGAAATATCACCCCAAGAGTTACGACCTATGGGGATAAAATTCTTATCAGTGTTTGGCGGCGGCAGGTAATAATCAACCTGTGAGTCTTTGCGTAATCCGTATTGTGTCGGATGTGTAGTGTATTGGTCGTTGATATACACAGGAACATTTAACGCCCTTACAACTTTTGAATAGTTCAAATTATTATCCGTAATATCTTCATCAGGAATAGGAAATGTAGTTTGACCGTCAAAATTATCAATATCACCCAAGAACCAACGAGCCCAGAGTTTCATATCGTAAAAGCCCGTTACTGCTATTTGATTGTTTGGGAAATAAACATCATAGGGAAAATCACCGCCGATAGATAGAATTTCCAAAGCAGGATTCTCTTCACCGTTATCATAAAACGCATAAGTCCAAAAGGGATTAACTCCGCCGTTGTCGTTATATTCTCCCTTAAATACCTTTGTAGGGTCATCGTATTTGTAGAAAGTGACGTCTTCTATCTGTTGTTCATTATAATTTTCTCTTCTCATAATATACACCCCGTTAAATTCTTCACGAGGACTTGTGACATTGCAGTTCCAAATCCAACCCGCAAAGCTGAATCGATACTTGTTAGACAATTCACTTTCGTTGGTTACTACTCCACATGATTGTTCCCAATAAGTCCCGCCGATAAAACAGCCAAGAGAGCTGTCTCCCTGACCGTATATCTGTAAACATGGTCTTTTATCATAGCTTATCCTTTTTGCAGCAGGCGCAAGCTCAATCAAATTAAACTCCCTGTCAATATCGGTCAGGAATTGAGAATATTTATCAAATTCCCGTACTGAGAATGAAACATTGAGATCGTCTTGATTAAACCAACAATCAGTATAATAGAACTTGCCCTTAGCGTATAATTCCCAAGATAAACGATTATAGGAAATATAGCAAAGTAAAATGATTTCTTCATCAATATCAAAATTATTAAGAGTTCGCAGATCATTTTTAAACAGCGTAAACGTACCGTTTAATTTCTCTCTGAAAAAATAATAACCGTCTTCTTTAGTAACTGACTTTGAAGCTTCATCGCCCCAAATAAGTTTAACAGGGAATTCTTCTCCCTTTGTATTTGCCAATGCAAATTTAAATATTGGACATATTTTCATAACTATTTTTTTAAATTATTTGTATTTCATTAATTTCTACGATCAGCACCCGTTAATACGAAGTAATTACACATCTCACGCAGACGACTGATTACCCTGTCGCCATATTTGGCAATATTGTCATTGTCATTTATCATATTGTTTGATGTTATAAGTGTGATACATCGCTTATTATCCCCCCTATGTTCAAGAATCTCCCGCAATACGTTGTTTCGATTTCCCATAAACATAGTTTCGGTTTGTTCTGCCCCTAAATCTTGAATAAACAAAATTGGGGCTTCTTTATAAGCTTTAATTTCGCCGCTATCCTTAAATTCATCACATATTGATTGGGCTCTTACACAGTTGCCTGTAAGCATCTTAATATCATCACCATATCCAAATAGAATACCTATACGCAATGCCACTTCGCAAATAATCTCAAGCAATATGCTTTTCCCGCTGCCTGTAGAGCCTGCAATATAGATTCCCTTTTGAAGATTACCATCAATAATACTTCTGTCATTAGGGTTTAAACACTTGAAGTTTTGACCTATAAGCCACAAAAGAGTATTCTCATAAGTGAATCTATTTTTGTTATCAATAACAAAATGTGGAAATTTATCTTTTCCGATAGCAGTTACAAGTCGCATAATTTCACTAAGTTGGCAATTATATTGACGGCGCTGTACTGCCCTTTCTGTTTTTTCTTCGTGGATATTTTTTATCAATTCATCAATTCTGCTCATAATTTTTCCATTTATCGTTAACATTCAAACTTTCTTTCTTTTTATCGGAACTTTTTCTTTCTTTGTTATCAAAATTACCCTCAAGAATTTTTGTCCAATTCGTGGAATTCTCAAAAATCCAATCAAATGTAACAATCCAAGAATTTTTGTTTTCCCCTTGCAAGAAGTCTGATTTTTTGATTTTTTCAATAATTTCCCTAAAAGTCTTTTCTTGAATTTCTACACTATCTCCAAATTCCGAAAGGCGTAACTTAACTTTGTTTTTTCTTTTTTCATTAAGTTTTTTAATTTTGGGAATTGACAGTGGCAAGTCGGAATTGAAAATTTCGACAATATCCTGTAAAGGATATAAATCTAATTTTATATTATTTAATTTTATATTATCTACTTTTATATTATCTAATATCATATTATTGCTATCGGAGGCTATTGGGGTGGCTATAGGGTGGCTATCAGTATTTGATAGGGTGGCTATAGGGTGGCTATTCCCACCCTTATTCCACCTCTTTTCTGCTCCCTTTTTTCCGCTGTCAGACAATACTTTAGTTTTAATATTTCTTTCTTCCATTCGCCGACAGAAACTCTCAGAGTAAAAGCATTTACCGTCATCGGTAAAATCAAACAATCCAAAATCTTCAACAATTGATTTCACCTTGTCGGTTTCAGTACGTAATTCATAAGCGATAATATCATAATTTCTTATGCTCATGTAGTCAGGCTCGTCTCTCAACCGTTCAAGTATCATAAAATAAATTCCATATCCCTCTATTCCGAACTTCATTCTTACAGAAATAAGTTCAACGGAGTTCCTGGCATTGCTGTCATGTGGGAAATAACTATTCATGTCGTTTATTTTGATCGTAGCCAACGATATTCTTATCTTCGTTAGGAATATAGAAGCCATCCTTATACGTAAATTCAATGTTATCCTCGTTAGAAGTGTAGAAACCCGCTCTATGTTTAGAAATTGGGCAAATTCCCTTGCGGACAAGAAACAATCTATCATTCTTTTTAAATTCCCTTACGTACCTGCAAATATTCGCTCGATAAATTCCTGTTTCTTGTGCTACCATCAACATGGTCTTGGGTGATTGAGAAAAAGATTTGAAGACTATTTGCATTTGTGTAGCAAAATACCTATCTTTGTCATAAGAAAATAGCCCTTGCTTATTGGCGGGGCATTTTTTTTGATTATTCATGTTTACCGCCTTTCATACAATATGATGTTGCTTCTTGCTCGACTTCATCAGCGGTTTTAATTCGATGTTGCAACATCCATTTTGTTAGTTCCTCTTTGTCAAAATATGTAAACTTGCCCCCATCCGATTTATAGTAAGGGATTTTCTTTGAACATACCAATTTATAGAGGTGACTTTTGCTCAAACCTGTGAAAAGGCTTGCGTCGTTCATTGTTAGAGCTTCTTTAACTCCTAACATTGTGAGTTGTCTTATTTCTTGCAACTCGTTAATAATATTTTCCATTTTATTGAAAATTTAAAGAATTAATAAAATGAATTATCGATAATCCGTTATTGTAATTACTTTGCAAAGGAAAGCAAACTAAAAAAATGCAGCTGTTTAGGTGATTTTCATAAAAACAAAAAACGCTGTGATTTAAATAATTACAGCGTTTTTAGGTGAATGTATTGGTAAATTTCAGGTAACTACAAATAATAAAATTCCCTTCTTAATTCGTCATTAGGATTTAATTGTGATTTTTTGTATGTAGTCTCTTTTATTCCCATTAGACTACAAAACATTTTATACCAACTTGTAAATGTTTCTTTCCTCTTTTTGATAAATTTGCCACTGTCGAAAATCAAAAGAGCTACTTCCGCATACTCTCTGCCTATTCTCTTTTTTCGTAAATCGATTAATAAATTTTCATCAAAATAATTAAAGCTTCTTCCCATGCCTTTAAAGGTAGGATCAAAATAACTTTTCAATAAATCCTTTTGTTCATCTGTAAACTGTCTAATCCCCTCTTGAATCTCGTTTTGTGGAGGTTGTATTGATTCATGAATTGAGGTGTTTTGTTGCAGCTCTGTATTGTTATTTAAATTTCTTTCATTATTGAGCAAATCCAAAATACAATAATTATGATAAAGCAACAATTCATTTTTAAAACAATCATAAATAATAGTTCTGTTTTCTATTGTATCTATTGCCTCTATTGTGCTTATATTAGTTGTAAAATCGTTATCAATTTTATTATTAACATATCCCCTTAAAAATAGTTCAAAACCATCATCTTTTTTGTAAACAAATTTCGAGTCGCAAATATTCTTAAAAACTATTAAATTAGTTTCTTTAATATCATTATTTACTTTTCCTTCAAAACTTAACATATTTTCATTAATACAAAAAAAGTTATTTTTCATTTTTTGTGCAGATATTTTACCTGGGGCTTGTGTTTCTTGGTTTTTTAGTAAAATACAAACTATACCAAATATAAATTCCTTTGTCGCTTCATCAGAAAATACTCGTGTATTGTTTATGATACTGTCATTTTCTCTTAATAGCTCGTATGCTGTTGGTTTATCTATATCCATGATATTAAATATTTATTTTTGGCAAACTATTTATAGCATCCTGTTTCAAACTATCTACTGCTCGTGTATATTTCTCTGTGTGTTTTAATCCTGAATGTCCTAAAAGACTTGCAACGGTTTTTATATTCGCACCGTTATTCAAAATATTAACGGCAAAAGAATGTCTTGCACAATGCCATGTGATATGTTTATTTATTCCTGCTCTCTTTGTCCAACGTGATAATGCTTTGTTACACATCGTTGAACTTGGAAGGTTAAATATCAACTCATCTAAGCCGTTCTGTTGAGGTTTCCCGATGAGGTTAAGTAAATCATCATTTAAGGGAATAATAACGCCACTTGACGTGCTTTTGCCGCTTGTTTTGGCTTGTTCAAATGATAGTATCTTGTTTGAATAATCAACATTTTTAAACCTCAACTCTTTTATATCACAAAATCTAATTCCGGAATACATGCAAAAAATAAATGCTTTCCTGATGGTTTGGTTTTGTTCGGGGTATGTTGTTTGTATAAGTGTTTCCATTTCTTCAATACTAAGAACATCTTTTTTTAATATTTGGTCATCGGCTTTACATTTAATGCTTGCACATGGGTTTTTCACTAAAATACCTTGTTCAATAGCATTATTTATCATTTTCTTAAAACGTGATAAGATTGTTTTTGCACCCTCGCCCTTTGATGTGCTTTCTAAATATTCAGCATAGGACTTCATCATATCTATTGTTAGCTGTTCGGGTTTTAGCCTTTCTTGATAAATAATATACCTGTCATCTTCTTGCAAGAATGCTTTAAAACGATTATAAGCCATAACAATAACTCTTATATCTTTTTTTGTATACCTGTTAATGTATGATTTAAAATAATCATGTAGGTTAATGTTTTTAGTTTTTGGTATTCTATATCCTGTTTGTTGTTCTTTTAATTCTCGTTCTTTCTCTGCTCTTATTTCCTTTGCAAGCTCTAAAGTTTGTTTGTTTTGAAGTTTATCTATAGGGTTTCTTGAATTGATTAGGTAAAGCCCTAAAAACTCTTTTTGTCTATCCGATTTGGTTATCTTCTTCCCTGTGTCATCATAACTCGTTGTACTTCCATAATAATACCACAAATATAGGCTTTCCCGGCCGTCGGCAAGTTTCTTTGTCATCAACTTTGGATTATCTGTTTTGGTATTGTCTATTTTTGCCATGACTGATTGATTTTATTACTCTTTTGTTTTCTTTTATTTGCAAAGATAATCAACATAATTTATTGGGGGACAAATGGGGGACAAAAAAGAGTATAAAAAGAAACAAATATAAGAAAATAAAAAATCATATTTTTACTTAAACGCCTGATCTAATTAGTTTTTATCTTCCTTTGTTTTCTTATATTTTCATGGTATTGTACAGGCCTCGGGTACGGGGAAGAAAAAGCCTAACTGATAATTAATCGGTTGGGCTTTTTTTATTGACAGAAGCACGTATATTCTTTTCAGCGACAGTGTTCGTTTTTCAAATTTGCTCCCAGCTTTGCAAAAGGCAAAACGGTTAATATGTTCGTCATTGGAAAGCAATTAATAAATTATTATCATTAAATTTGATTGTATCTGATTTATTATATTGATTATTAACGGCAAATAATTTTTATGCTTTTGTATGAAAAAAGCCTACTTTTTGTACTTTTGCAGCATAATGAACATTTTTTCTTTGAAGAAAACTTGTAAAAAAAAGTTTTTTAACCTAAAAACCGGTTAATACAATTTATGAATGACGTATTGATTTTGTTGGATAGTATAAACGATTGGAAACCATACTATGAAACCAACAGTATTTTAACTGTGCCTGATTATCTGAAGCATAAACTACATGGAAAAGAATCCAGACTTGTTATAAACCTGAGTAATGATTATAGTTACAATTCCGAAGGATATTATTGTTCATTGCTGGCACAAACGCGGGGACAAAAAGTTATTCCTGGCGTTGAAATTATCAATAAGCTGGAGACAGGAACGGGTATTCGAATGGATCGTAATCTGCAGAAAACCTGTTATCAATGGATACAAAAGAAAAATATTACAGATGATATCTGGTATCTGAATGTTTATTTTGGCACATGCCAAGAAGAAGGCTTGAAAAAAGTTGCCCGTTTTATCTTCGACAATTATCCCTGTCCTTTGTTGAGAGTCGGGTTTAATACCCGGTCTCGAAATCAGATTGAAACAATCCAATCATTGTCATTGAAAGACTTGAATGAAAAGGAACAGGATTATTTTGCGGAAGCTTTGGACAATTTCAGCAAGAAAGTATGGCGAACACCCCGAACTCCTAAGTCGATGCGTTACAGTCTTGCAATTTTGTACGATCCGGAAGAGAAATTTCCTCCGAGCAACAAAAAAGCAATTTCCAAATTTATGGAGATTGCAAAAAAAATGAGTATTTACACTGAACTTATCACCGAAGAAGATGCTATGCGACTGATGGAATTTGATGCTTTGTTCATCCGCACCACCACTTCGCTGAACCATTTTACGTTTCACCTGTCACAAAAAGCTATGATGAACGATATGGTTGCTATTGATGATCCTCTGTCGATTATACGTTGTACCAATAAAGTATATCTCAACGAATTATTGGAAAAAGAAAAAATACCGGCGCCCGCATCCATGTTGATTTTCAAATCAAATGATAATTCTTTCGAACAGATTAGTACCCAACTGGGAGTTCCGTTCATTTTGAAAATCCCCGATGGTTCATTTTCTCATGGAATGCATAAAATAAATAATGAACAGGAATTGGATATTGCCTTGAATATGTTATTTGAGAAATCAGCTATTTTGCTTGCTCAGGAATTTATTCCGACTGATTTTGATTGGCGTATAGGTATTTTGAACGGCGAAGCAATTTTCGCTTGCAAGTATTACATGGCTAAAGGGCATTGGCAAATTTATCATCATCTGGATACCGGAAAAAGTCAATCCGGATTGGTAAATACAATTCCGATTTATCAGGTTCCGCAGAATGTTTTACGAACAGCCATCAAGGCTACTTCATGTATAGGAAAAGGATTGTACGGAGTTGATTTAAAGGTGGTAAACGACCGTGCCGTTGTGATTGAAATAAACGATAATCCAAATATCGATTATGGAATAGAAGATGCTATTCTGGGCGATGAATTGTATTACAGGATATTGAATCATTTTATTCGTTGTATGGAATTAAAACATCATTAATCAATGGGCTCAATAATTACTCAGGCAACTTCCGCCGACCTAGATAGGATATTTGAAATAGAAAATCAAAGTTTTGGTGCCGAAAAGTTTTCCAGAAGACAACTTGCTTATCTCATCAACCGGGCAAAAGGAATATTCTATATTCTAAAATCCGGTGATAAAATTGTTGCTTACATGTCTTTATTGCATCGTCCTAAGACAAATGTTTTGCGGATTTACTCCATCGCTGTTCACCCTTCTGAAAGAGGAAAGCATTTCTCCGATAAACTTATCACAACTGCAATTGAATATGCGAAACAAAAACAATTAAAAATCGTTTCGCTGGAGGTGAAAACCACAAATCTACCGGCAATCGGCTTGTATGAAAAATACGGTTTTGTTCAGAAGACTATCAAAAAAGAATATTATACCGACGGAACGGATGCTTGTATTATGCGGCTGAAAATCGAATAAGAATCTTATCTATCAGAACTTTGTCGTTTTAATAGTGTAATTCCACTTTTTAATCATCATAATTAAAATAAAAATCATGTAATTTTGCATCATGCAAAAAGGATCGGCAAAAATAGTAATACTTACCGGCGCAGGAATTAGTGCCGAAAGCGGAATATCAACATTCAGAGATTCCGACGGATTATGGTGTAATCATAAAATAGAGGACGTATGTACTCCTATGGCATGGGCGAAAAATCCTCAATTGGTTACAGATTTTTACAATGCGCGAAGAAAGCAATTGTTTGAAGTTGTGCCGAATAATGCACATACAAAACTTGCGGAACTTGAGAAAAAATATGATGTAACGGTTATTACACAAAATGTGGATGATTTACATGAACGCGGCGGTTCTTCAAATGTATTACATCTCCACGGAGAATTAAAAAAGGTTAGAAGTACGGTTAACTCTAACCTGATATACGAACTTAAACATTGGGAAGTGAAAATAGGTGATATGTGTGAACTCGGTTCGCAATTACGACCGCATATTGTTTGGTTCGGTGAAGATGTGCCGAATTTTAACCTTGCAATGGAAATTTCTCAACAAGCCGATATTTTTATTGTCATAGGAACTTCTCTTCAAGTTTATCCGGCAGCATCATTGTTATATCTAATTAATAACAATGTACCGAAATATCTGATTGACCCTAATGCCGAAAACTATCAGAATATTGAAAATCTTTATATTATTAGGGAGAAGGCTACAGTTGGGGTAGAAAAATTGGTTTCGAAATTAATGCGGTTTGATAAATTTACAAATTGATAAAATCTTCAGAATCAGCGAATTAAATTAATCGGCAAATTGACAATGAGATATTTATTCTTAACGTTTAGTACATTTTATCTTGTTAAATACTTCTCAAAGCCTCTCGTGTACATCGTTTTCAGCGATCCGTCTTTCTCGGAATAAATAAAGTAGGCATCAAACTCGGGATGAGTTTTCAGAAATTCCAAAGATTTTTCTTTTCCCATTACCATAAAAGCGGTAGCAAATGCATCGGCGGTTCCGCAATCATCTGCAATTACGGTTACACTCAATAAAGTATGTGCAACCGGATAACCCGTTTTGGGATCAATTGTATGTGAATATTTTATTCCGTCTTTTAAATAAAATCTTCTGTATGTTCCCGATGTTGCAACTGATTTATCGGTAAAAACTATAATATTATGTATATCTCTGCTTGAATCTTGATTTTCCGAAGGTTCTTCTATTCCTATTGCCCACAGTTTTCCATTAGGTTTTTTGCCGCTTGCACGAATTTCTCCTCCGATATCAACCAGAAATGAATTTAATCCTTTCTTTTTTAATTGTTCAGATAGCAAATCAACAGAATATCCTTTGGCTATCGCATTCAAATTAAGTGAAATTTCAGGATATTTTTTATAAATTTTATTGTTCCTTAATTCAATGTTCCGATATCCTACAAACATCTTTAAAGAATCTATCGCATGTTTCGACGGTTGTTGTTCGTTTTTATTTCCGAAACCCCATAAATTGATAAGGTTTCCTGCTGTAATATCAAAAGCTCCGTCCGACATTTTCGAAACTTTCTGGGAGAGATTGAATATTCCTATAAAATCTTCATTCAACTCAACTTCTTTATTATCATTGATTTTAGAAACAATTGAATTCGGTTCCCACAAAGAAGCGGTTTGTAAAAAATCTGCTAAAAATTTTTCAACTTCAATTTTCTTTACAACCGAATCAAATGCATAATAGACCACGCGGTAATAAGTTCCTTGTGTAAACCCTTCGATAATAAATTGCAACGGATTGTTTAATCTTTGTGATGAAACAGGTATAGCACTCAAAAAGAGTAATATAATCACAAAGTTTCTAAACCAGTTTTTAAAAATTTTATTCATATGTATTGATTCAAGATTTAAACATTTTATTTACCGAAACAAGCCCCTGTATAAATGCATCTATTTCCCTTTTAGTATTATAAATTGCAAATGAAGCTCTTGCCGTACCCGGAATTTTGAAAAAATCCATAACCGGTTCGGCACAATGATGTCCGGTTCTTATGGCTATTCCCATTTTATCAAGAATAATTCCCGTATCATAAGGATGAACACCGTTAATTAAAAATGAGATTACGCCTGCTTTATGTTCGGAAGTGCCGATAATTCTTACAAAACCGAGCTTTTTCATTTCTAAGAGACAATAATCCAGCAATTCCGTTTCGTACTTAATAATATTATCGTAACCGATATTATTAATAAAATCTATGGCGGAACTCAATGCAAGAGCATCGCCAACGTTAGGGGTTCCGGCTTCGAACTTAAAAGGCAAATCATTATAAGTTGTTTTTTCAAAACTTACCGTTTTAATCATCTCTCCTCCACCCTGATATGGCGGCATGCTATCCAGCAATTCCTTTTTACCGTATAAAACACCGATACCCATAGGAGCATACATTTTATGACCGGAAAAACAATAAAAATCGCAATCAAGTTCCTGAACGTCAACATTAAAATGTGAGATTGCCTGAGCTCCGTCAATTAATACGGGAATATTATTTTCATGCGCTATTTCTATGATTTTCTTAATCGGATTTATTGTGCCGAGTGCGTTTGAAACATGTGCAACGGCTATGATTTTAGTTTTTTTATTGATTAATTCAATTAATTTTTCAATAATTATTTCACCTTTTTCATTGATTGGAATTACTCTTAAGTGCGCTTTCTTTTTTTCGCAAATTAATTGCCAAGGAACAATATTCGAGTGATGTTCTAAAGCGGAAATAATTACCTCATCACCTTCATTAAGAAACTTCTCCCCGAAAGAACTCGACACCAGATTTATAGCTTCTGTTGTGCCCCGTGTAAATATTATTTCTTCGGAAAGTTTTGCGTTAATAAACTCTTTTATTTTATACCGGGTTCCTTCATATTTTTCCGTAGCATGCTGACTAAGAAAATGCACTCCGCGATGAATATTGCTGTTTTCATTTTTGTAGTAATTAACAAGCTCATCAATAACAGATTGCGGTTTCTGAGTAGTAGCGGCATTATCAAGATAAATCAAGGGCTTTCCGTAGATTGCTCTTTCAAGAATCGGAAATTTTGAACGGATATTTTTTATATTCATAATCTTTAGTTTAAAATTTTTAGTTCCTTTATTTCGAAAAACTTAATAATAAAATGATTCGGAGAAAATAACATAACTAAATCAACATATTTGTTTATTCCAATATTTGCAAATATTTCATTGTTAATTATTATTTTATGCAGTTATCCGAAAATTCTGAACAACTGGAATTAAACCGTTTTCAAAGATAATTCGAAATTTACTATCAATGACAATCTTTATCTATTTGCGCATCGCTGCACCTTAAAATACAGGATTTACAATCGGATAACTCGCCGTTCAAGCGTTTTTTCACAAGGTCATTTATACGAACAGAAATTGCATCGATCTTTATTTTGGAAATAATTTCTCCCACAAAGGCATGAAGCAATAACATTCTTGCTTTTTCAAATGAAATACCGCGCGCCTGAAGATAGAACAGGGCATTTTCATCCAATTGTCCTATTGTTGCGCCATGGCTACATTTCACGTCATCGGCATAAATCTCCAGAAAAGGTTTTGAAATTGCTCTTGCTTTATCCGTTAATAAAATATTTCTATTGATTTGTGATGCTGCTGTTTTCTGAGCTTCCCTATCAACAACAATTAAGCCGTTAAAAATGGAATGGGCCATATCATCAATAATTCCTTTGAAAATTTGCTCACTGGAACAATTTGGCACAATATGATTAACTTTCACATTATTATCAATCTGTTGTTGTTTATCGGCAAAATAAATTCCATAAGATAAAGACTCCGCATTTTGTCCGTTTAAATTCGTCAAAATATTACTTCGAAGCAATCCGGCATTCAGTTCAAAAGAAAATGATTTTACAGTACTATTTCTTTCTTGATTGATATAGATCGAACTAACCGACGCGGAAGAATTAGAGATATTATACATTTTATATAGCTCCATGTAAGAATTTTCATCAACAAAAACTTCAGTCAAACTATTCAAGAAATAATCGTTATTAGAAAGAGTATCTTCACATTGAATAATTTTCACATTACAATTTTTTCCGATGATAATTAAATTTCTGACATTAGAAAAATAATTTTCCTGATAATTATTTAAAGCTATGAATTGCAATGGAATTTCTATATTAGTATTATCGGGAATTTTAATAAAAAAGCCGCCTGTAAAAGCCGCCGTATTTACAAGATTAAATCCGTTTTTATCACTCTTCGCAATTTTATTAAAAAATTGATTTAAAGTATTTTCCCCTACTTCCAGAATATTCTTAACTACAATGTTCGAATCGGCACCTTTACTAACAATTTTATTCGAATTAATTAAATAATATTCATGCGCATTCATATAATTCAACTCACAAGAAAAATTATTTATATCAAAATTACCGGAAATAGGTTGAACAGAATAATTTTTAGTTAAAAACTTATCGAGTTTCAAATCCTGCCAATTCTCATCTTTTTTATCTGGAAAACCTATTCGGTCAAATTCTTCCAAAGCTTTCTGGCGAAATGATTTAAAACATGAAGATTCTTCTTTAAGAATGCGTTCAACAGCGAATTTTGATAATATTTTTTTCAGATCCGACATGCTTAAATTAAATTTTGAATCCTTCGTAACCTTTTTCTTCAAGTTCAAGAGCTAATTCTTTACTACCGCTTTTAACTATCTTGCCGTCGTAAAGAACATGAACATAATCGGGAACAATATATTCGAGTAATCTTTGATAATGTGTAATAATGATAAAAGCGTTATTTTTGTTTCTCAACTTGTTAACTCCGTTAGAAACAACTCTCAACGCATCAATATCGAGTCCCGAATCGGTTTCATCAAGAATTGCAAGTTCGGGTTCGAGCATAGCCATTTGGAAAATTTCGTTTTTTTTCTTTTCTCCGCCAGAAAAGCCTTCATTTACAGACCGCCCGGAAAGTTTATCTTGCAACTCAACCAATTTCTTTTTTTCTTCCATCATTGACATAAATTCCGGCATGCTTATAGGATCCAAACCTTGATATTTTCTTTTTTCATCAATGGCGGTTCTCATAAAATTTACCATACTAACTCCCGGAATTTCAACCGGATATTGAAAACTTAGAAATATACCTTCATTGGCTCTTTCATCAACACTTAATTTTGTAAGGTCTTTTCCTTTGTATAATATTTCACCGCTGTCAATAGAGAATATATCTCTTCCGGCGATTACGGATGCGAGTGTACTTTTTCCGGTTCCGTTCGGACCCATAATAGCGTGAACTTCGCCTTTATCGACATTTAAAGATAATCCTTTTAAAATTTCTTTTCCGTTAACGGAAACTTTCAGATCTTTTATTTCTAATAACATGTTACTAATTTTTAATAAACAAATTATCCAACCGAGCCTTCAAGACTTATTGAAAGCAGTTTTCTTGCTTCAGCGGCAAATTCCATAGGAAGCCTGCTTAGTACTTCTTTTGCATAACCATTGACAATCAATCCGATTGCTGTTTCCGTAGAAATTCCTCTCTGATTACAGTAAAACAATTGTTCTTCAGATATTTTTGATGTAGTTGCTTCGTGTTCAATGATTGCAGAATTATTATCGGTTATTATATACGGATAAGTATGAGCGCCGCATTTATTTCCAAAAAGAAGCGAATCACATTGTGAGTAATTGCGGGCATTAGAAGCTTGTTTAGCTATTTTGACCATTCCGCGATAAGAGTTATCGCTATTTCCGCAAGAGATTCCTTTTGAAATAATTGTGCTTTTAGTATTTTTTCCGAGATGAATCATTTTTGTTCCGGTATCTGCTTGTTGGTAGTTATTTGTAACCGCAACGGAATAAAACTCTCCGACAGAATTATCTCCTTGAAGAATACAACTCGGGTATTTCCAAGTTTTGGACGAGCCGGTTTCCACTTGTGTCCAGGAAAGTTTCGCATTATTTCCTTTACAGATACCTCTTTTTGTAACGAAATTATAGATACCGCCTTTTCCTTCTTTATCGCCGGGATACCAATTCTGCACTGTAGAATATTTTACTTCCGCATCTTTCATCACAACAATTTCCACAACTGCCGCATGGAGCTGGTTTTCATCGCGTTGCGGAGCAGTACATCCTTCCATATAACTAACATAAGAACCTTCCTCAGCAATAATCAATGTTCTTTCAAACTGTCCCGTATTGGCAGCATTAATCCTGAAATAAGTTGAAAGTTCCATCGGACACTTTACATTCTTAGGAATATAACAAAACGAGCCATCGCTGAAAACAGCGGAATTAAGAGCAGAAAAAAAGTTATCATTAGCCGGGACAACCGTGCCTAAATATTTCTTAACTAAATCGGGATGATTTTTCACGGCTTCGCTGAAAGAGCAGAAGATAATTCCATATTTGCTCAAAGTATTTTGAAAAGTTGTTTTTACAGAAACACTGTCGAACACAGCATCAACAGCAACATTCGCCAATCTTTTTTGTTCTTCGAGCGGAATTCCGAGCTTGTCAAAAGTTTTAAGTAATTCAGGATCAACATCGTCAATACTGTCAAGTTGTTTCTTTTGTATAGGAGCGGAATAATATATAATATCCTGATAATTGATCGGCGGATAATCAAGATGAGCCCAGTGCGGTTCAATCATTTTCAACCAGTTGTGATAAGCTTTCAAACGATATTCGAGCAACCAATCCGGTTCTTCTTTCTTAGCGGAAATAAACCTGATAATATCTTCATTTAGACCTTTCGGCGCACTTTCATTCTGAATATCAGTAACGAAACCGTCCTGATATTCAGTTGAAGTAAATTTTTCTATAATATTATCTTGATTTTCTTTCATAACAATTTTGGGTCTATGTTTTATGTTTAATATACCCTATTTATTTTTAAAGCGGAACTTTAAATTTCCGTTTCAAATATTTTATTTTTCAGCTTTCATTTTCATAGCATCTTTGGCAAATATTTCCAATCCTTGATCGGTTAGCGGATGCTTAAGAAGTCCGAGTATTGCGTTAAGCGGACAAGTTGCAACATCGGCTCCTGCTTCAAGGCATTGGATTATATGTTGAGTATGTCTTATAGATGCAGCCAAAACCTGAGTTTCATAACCGTAATAATTGTAAATATCTACTATTTGAGCTACAAGGGCTACACCATCGCTGGAAATATCGTCAAGTCTTCCGACAAAAGGAGAAACGTATTTAGCACCGGCTTTTGCAGCAAGCAAAGCTTGTCCGATCGAAAACACCAAAGTACAATTAGTTTTAACACCTTTATCGGAAAAATATTTCACAGCTCTAATTCCGTCTTTTGTACACGGAAGTTTTACAGTAATTTGCGGATGAAGAGCAGCTAATTCCTCGCCTTCCTTAATCATTTCCTCATAAGTCATTGAAAGCACTTCGGCGCTAACGTCGCCATCGACTATTTCACAAATTTTTTTATAATGATTTTTAATTTCTTCTACTCCTTTAACACCTTCTTTAGCCATTAATGAAGGATTTGTGGTAACACCGTCAAGAACGCCAAGTTCCTGAGCTTCTTGAATTTGTTGTAAATTTGCTGTATCTAAAAAGAATTTCATGAGAATTAATAATTAATAATATTTTGAGAATCAATTTATTTTAAATAATGATAATAATTTTTCAATTTATGCAAAAGTACAAGAAATTTTTGGAATACGAAAGATGTTCTGCAACGGATGCAATTACATTTATATGATAAGTTTAATAATATAATATCGAAAATAAAAACAGATAGAATCTATAAAGTTGTGTAATTACAATCATAGATATTTAATTTTTAAATAATAATTATAATATCAATTATATTATTCCGAATAAAATTCCTTGATACTGTATTTTACAGTTGCGTAATAATCAATCTACTTTCGTATTTTCATTAAAACCTATAATGCATCTGCGACAATCTCAGCGATAGTTTTAATTGTTACGCCGAGCTTATATTCGATATTCAGACTACTGAGCTGGTCAACACAATTGTGACATGGAGTAATAACTATTTTTGCGCCGGTAGCACGAATCTGATCCGCTTTTATTTTACCAATTCGCATACGTCTTTCATTGTATTCGCTCATAGCTAATTGTCCGCCACCGCCACCGCAACAAAAATTATCGATTCCATGCGGAGTCATTTCAACAAAATCGCTGCAACATTGATTTACTATATATCTTTGTTCTTCGATAATACCGCCATTACGAACCAAATTACACGGATCATGAATAGTAACTCTATCGGTAATTTTAGATTTATCGGGTTTTATTCTTCCGTCTTTAATATACTGAGCAATAAGTTCGACGGCAGTAATTGTTTTTACAGGATATTTTTCTTTCAACCAATTAGGGCCTTCCCAACGCATTGCACGGGAACCGTGACCGCATTCACCGAGGATGATTGTATCGGCACCGAATTTTTGCGCTTCATCAATCAAACGTTTGGTAATTATTTTTGCACCTTCCTCATCTCCAACGAAATAAGCATAATTGGTAATATCATAAAATTCTGTCGATATAGTCCAAGATTCTTTTGCAAGATAAAATATTTTTGCAATGGCACTAATTGAAAGCGGGAAGAATTTCGGTTCGCGCGGATTCAATGTATAAAGCATTTTTACTCCGTGTTTATTAAGAGGAATTGTTGCTTCATCGTCATTAACTTCAAACTGAAGATCTTCATTCAACCAATTAATGGTATCAATAAAATCCTGAGTTGGAATAGCCATGTTATTACCCGTATTCAGCGCAGCATCAACAGTCGATTGAATACTTTTAGGAACCATATCCATTTGTTGGAGCAGCATTCGTCCGGTTCTGACAACAAAAGGAATATCAACACCTATTGAGCAATGAGCAACACATCTGCCGCACATTGTACATCTACCGAATAAATCGTCAATCATTTCTTCGGTAATTTTATCATCAAGTTGGCGGGCATTAGTAAGTTTTGGAAAGTTCTTTCCTGCAAAAGTGTGGTATCTACGATAAATACTCGCAACAAGATCCACTTTGCAAGCCGGCATATTTCTGGCGGTTTCTTCTGTAATATAATATTGGCAGCTGGTTCCGCAAAGTCCGCAATGAACACAACTGTTAAGATGTGTCAATAATTTAGCATTAAGACGACTATCAAAAAATTTCAGAGCCTTATTTTGTTTTTCAGTTGTATTAGCCATCATTTGTTGTTTTTGTTATTTTTCATTGACCAAGCGCCTCTTTTGCCGAAGAACACACCGAGTTGATAGCGCGCACTAAAGAAATAGAGGAAATGACGTAGTTTTCCGAACGGGATATAAATAAACATTAATGTTGCTATAATGAAAACAAGCGGTTTGCTGAAGGAGCACACAGGAAATAACATCGCTAAAGCAGATGACAAAAGAAATAAAGTAACTAAGATATTGGAAATATAATCGTCAGGAGTTGATAAATGTTTTAATTCTTTATTCGTAATTCTCTTTATCAACATACCCATTCCGCAACAAGCGCTGATAATCAAGCCTACGCCGAAAATCAACCTAAGCCATTCAACATAAGTCCAAGAAGTAAATTTACTTCCCAACTTCAACATTTCAATTTCCAGATCATAATTCTTACCAAGTGCTGCCGAATGCATAAAATTAGGAATAATCAATTGCAGAATAATCAGTACAATTGCTGTAAGAATTCCTATATGAAAGATTATTCCGCCGATATAAGTGGGCAGATGTTTGTAAGCAGATTCTTTGTGATTTGGAAGCATTGCAACAGTGCTGGAATATATAACACCATCTTTAACTGTTCCTTTTGGTTCCGCGTAGTCTTTAACCGGTTTTATCAATCTCAAAAACCAGCAGAGACAAACAATAAAGCAGAATATTATTGATGCGAGCAAAAGCCAATGATATATTGACATATAATTAAGAATTAAAGTTACGAATTAAGATTATACGCAGCCGTCGGGTTTTGGCAAGCCGGCTATTTTACATGCGCCGCGAGCTGGTCCTTGCGGAAACAGGGTATATATTTCACGTAATCTAACTCCCGTATCTTGACAGATGCTTCTTACCATTGGAGCCATATCTGTTTTTTCCCAATGTTGACGGATATGGTTGATAACAGCCCAGTGAGTTTCGGTAAGTTCACCGGTACCATCGTATTTAGCAAATAATTGAGCAACTTCTTCATTCCATTCTTGAGGATTAACCAAGAAGCCGTCACCATCTACTTCAAAAGATCTGCCTTCTATTTCGATTATTGCCATAATAAATTTTATTAATGTTTTGAGCCTTCCACCGGAATCGAACCGGCGACCTGTTCATTACGAGTGAACCGCTCTACCATCTGAGCTAAGAAGGCAAGATCTAATTCTAAAGACCAAGTGCAAAAGTAGTAAAATTTTCCGAAATTTTTCTTAAATAGTATATTTAAGTGCATTATAAATTCAATAGTGAATTATTTGATGGTCAATCTTACTTCAAAATTTTCTACTATCGCAGATAAATCATCCTGATATGGTTAAGAATATTTAGACTCGGTTGTTCCTGCTAATGACAACTTTTTTCTGCTCTTAATTCGGCTGTTTTTAGCGATGGCTTGTTTTGTTATATTTCTAAAAATGTAATGACCGGTGAAACTTTTAACTTATTTCAGGATTAATGCCGCTAATGCGGGATGGTTTGAGAGAAGATTGATTATTGCTAAAGAAAGTTCTTATGTTTTTATACGGAAGGATTCGCTGCTCCGCAGCGCGATGAATATCAATTTTATGAAGATGTTGTGAAAATCTTGGTTATGAAAGCCGAAGTAAAAATAAAATGTAATAATTACTGTATCAGAGCAATTCGTCGTCAAAAGGAAATTCTTCAAGAGGATCCCAAACTATTCTTTTCCAATTTTTAATTCGGTTATTTTCAACAATAATTCCTTCCGACTCTAATAGCTCCTGCATTATGGTAGGTGTTTCAAAAGCATCTTTTCCGGATAAAATTCCCTGACTGCTAACTACTCTGTGAGCCGGAATACAGTTTGCGGTACTGTTTGCCAATACCCTGCCTACCATGCGAGACAGTTTAGGATAGCCTATAGCCCGGGCAATGATTCCGTAACTTGTGGCTCGCCCTTCGGGGATTAGTGAGACTATCTGAAATACATGGTCTCTGAATTCTTCTTTATCTAATTTAGCATTTGTTTTCATTTTTCCGATATGAATTTTCAATCCGAGAAATACAGGCAAAGATAGTAATTTTGCTGTTTCTCATACAAACATGCTATTTTTCCGTTCACGGCTTTTATAACCTTTAACGGCAGTAAATTAAAACCATATAAAAATCAGACAGCTGCAAAGTTAACTTTACAGCTGTCTGATAAGAATGACTATTTTGGTACTATTAAACCTGCAACGGTTTTTTAGGAATAGTCTTATTTATTACTCGATTTTATTCGGGAAAATGTGGTCTGAAATCACTTCGTCTGTTATGTGAACGATTGAATTCAGTTGTGTTAGGCATTTCAGGTTCAAACCTTGATTGTGTTACGGTTTCGAGCCTTCCGGCAGAGATTCCTTTATTTATCAAATAATTCTTAGCTGCATCGGCACGTCGTTGACCTAATTTGTAATTATAAGGATCGCTACCTAAATCACAGGTATTACCAAGTATTGTTAAGGTAATCTCCGGATATTTATTCAATATATCAACCTTCTTGTTAAGAATTTCAATACTTGCCGGTCTCAGATTTGCTTTATCTAAATCGAAATAAATCGGTTCCAACAAGATATAAATATCATTATTATCATATTTCGGTTGAACTTCTATATAAACCGTATCAACAACAGGTACTTCAATAACAGGACCTTCTTCAACAACATAAACGAATATAGTATCATTTTCACAAGGAATAGTCGGTTTTTCAGATAATTTGCCGAGTTTAATACGCAAGCCTATTTTACCGCCATAAGACATTGTTGTTACGTCATTAACGTATTCGCTTGTAATAATTGAGCTATATTTAATGCCGTTAGCCACGTTATAACCTTCTGCTAAATCCGTATATTCCTGTTCGGTAGGGCCCGTGAAAATCGATTGAGACATATCTTTTTTATTAATATTCAGCAATCCGTAATCAATGAATGCGCCTAAACTAAGATCTACTCTTCTACTTAATGAAAATAGAAATCCTATTTCACCAACAGCCGAAACATTAAATTTGAAATCCAAGTTACCTTTTGAATTAGCCAGAACTTCGCTCGGATTGTATATTTCGCCGAATCCGTGTTGTGAAATATCGGGGTTTCCATAACTTCCTAATTCGAGATTTCTTTCTTCATAATATCCGGAGACATTCAATTTAGCTTGTCCGGAGTGGTCTCCGTCAATAATTGAATATTTAGTGCTGAAAGGAATTTGGAATTTAGCTCCGAGAGCAAAATACAATCCCCAATATTCATTTTTTCCGAATTTAGTTTGAAAATTGAGCATTAACGGAATTTCCGCAAAATATCCTGCTTGTTGTTCCACCCAATCTTGAGTTCTAACTCTCAACTCATAATCAGTGATATGTCCGTCAAAAGGATCATTATCGGTATAATTTCCCAAATTGAAAACATCTTCAGGATCATAATTCGAAAAATTGCCCATTAATTTACCATGAGTTCTATAACGCGAAACATTAACGCCGGTAGAGATACCAAAATGTTTCGTAAAGTAATAACTATAGCCTATACCAACTTGGCCGCCGAGTTTGATCTCACATTTCGGGTCAGCAAAATTGACTCCCGTCATATCATACTTGTACCCCGTAGGTCCTACACCGGCAGAAATTGTAAGATAAGAACCTTTTTCTTGAGACATCACATTGATACTAAAAAGTATTAATAACAATAATAGAATGTGTTTTTTCATCTTTTTATTTATTTAATTAATTTTTTCATTTATTACTCTTATTTTATTTATGAATATCCGGCAGGATGTTTTGCCTGCCGGATATTATAAATTCTCGGCTATTTTTGAACTATAATTTTACTTACAAATTCATTACCGCTCTTTGTATATACTCTAACCATATAAGTACCGGCTGCAAAATTTACTCGTACTTTAGTTGAATAATCAACCAACTGATACTCTCCTATTTTCTTACCGTTGATGTCGAAGATATAAGCAATTGCATCAGGTAATTCGTTTTCAGGTAATTCGAGTAACAAGGTAACGGAATTTCCGCTTTGTACAGGGTTAGGATATACTGTTAACTTCGGAGCCATACCTTCAGTGACGTTAGGAATAATCGGACAAGCCTCATCATACGTTCCGTCGGCTTTATAAGCTCTGACATTAAATTCGGACTCAAAAGTAAATCCTCCGTGTTCCGTATAATATTGAGATGTGCCGTATTGAGTTATAGGATATCCGTCTTTATACCATTGATAAGATACATATTTATTTCCTGTATTATCAATATAAAGAACATCATTCCATTTCAGTTCAATAATGATCGGATTTCTAAGCACTTCAAACGTAAATGTCAGCGTACCGCATTCGTTAGAAACTTCGACGATGTATTCTCCGGCTTTAGTAATATCGAAGTCTTCAGTATAATGTGAATCCGTTGATACTACGCTTCCATTAAAGAACCACTGATAATCAACCACACCCTCAGTTTCAACAAATAATTCCATCTTATCATTATCACAATAATACAAGGTTGCATCCGACATATTAGTGATAATCGGGAAGGTATTAATAGTTATGATGATATCATAATCTCTCTCACAGCTGCCAAAGCGTACCGATAAGGTTGCAGAATAATTACCAAGATCTGCGGTTTGCGGTACCGGAACAATAATGTTTGTACTCGGTAATTCAATATACTGAGGTATATTTACAAAACCAGCGGCAATAGCTTCGGAACTAAATAAGAGTTTATATTGAGCTCCTTCAAGATTGAGGTCTTCATATTCGATATTTACAGCACTTTCGCCGTTACATACTGTGAATACTGAACCTATATTCAAGTCGAAATTCGGAATAACTATTAATTCTATTTCAGCGATATTTTCATATTCGCAGTCACCTACCTTCATAGAGATCAAATAAGTAACAGTAACATTAGAAGTTCCGGTATTATAAAGTATTTCATTAATATACGGACTTACTCCCAACGCACCTTCATTATTATTAATATCAGGATGCGGTAATCTTTCCCATGAAATTTCAGTAACAGGGATAGAAGCGGTAATCATATATTCGAAGTTATCGCCGGAACATCTTGTTCCACCATGTAAATTACTGGTTACATAAGGTTTCGGATTAACTGTTATCATAAAGTTTCTTTCAACACTTGAACAATTTTCAAAGATTGCTTTAATACTAAAGATAGCAGTTGCCTGTTCTGTTCCGTTATTTTCAGGTGTAAATGAAGGAATAACGTTTGTACCGAATGTTTGTCCTAATCCGATATTATTTCCCGATACGAATTGCCATTCATAAACAGTACCAACCGGATTATTCAAACTTGCAAATTCAGAAACAAAGTCAATAGCTTCGGTTATATCGTCAACACAGAATGTGTAAGGCCCGATATTAAGTTCAACTGAAGGTATCGGGTTAACAACAATACTGAATGTAGCGCTATTTGTACACTCATGTCCGTACATGCTGAAAGTAGCAGTAACTTCATAGATTGACTCAAGTACTTCGTTAGTGTTGTTAGCAGCAATAAATGCAGGTAAAGGACCTTGACCGTTTTCTGCAAGACCAACATTAACACCGTTAGTTAATTGCCAGCTGTAAACAACTCCGGAAGTATTACCGAATTCGAAACCTTGAGTTAGTTCACCATCACAGTAAATCATTTCAGGTATAGTATTGATATGAGGTTGCGGTAATACAGCTATGCTGAATTGACTTGGACTACCCGGACAAGTATAAGCAGGATATTGAGGATAATTCAATATAGGCGTTACTTCGTAGATAGCTTCAATCATTATCGAACCCGTATTTTCAATAACCATACCGGTTATATTACCTTCTCCGGTAACAGGTATTTCAGGAATATTACCGGAAATTCTCGTCCATTTGTAGATTACATCATCAATATTGCTGCTGAATACTATATCTTCAATAGATTCGCCCGAGCAGATTTCTTGATGTACAGGGACAACGGTAGGTATATCAGGTGTCGGTAAAATTACAATCAGGAATTCTTGCCACTGATAATCATTACATGTTAAGTTAGCGAAGCTGTAGCTTGCTCTAACTCTATATTTACCAATTAACGGTTCATTTCCATCATTATATGTTTGGAAACCGGCTATAAAGTTGTCGCCAGATGCCGGAATACCCGGAATCATCGTACTACCTGCTTCATTTACAAATTCCCATTCGTAATAAGCATTAGGCATATTGCTTGTGAAGTAATAACTTGGTGCTGTTACTCCATTACAATATATCATATCTTCAACAAGAGAAGTAACCGGTCTAGGATTAACAGTAATCATGAAGTATTGAACTTCACCCTGACATTCTCCACTAACAGGTGTAACCGAATATATAGCTGTTATAGATTCGAAACCTTCGTTGGTAGCTGTAAATTCCGGTATTGTATTAACACCCGATGTAACAGGAAGACCTAAATCGAAACCAATTATACGTTGCCATACAAATGTTGTATTTTCATCTCCTGTAAATGTATATTCAGGAGCTTCTTCACCATCACAATAAATGAAGTTTTCAACTTCTACCGAAGGATTAGCATTAACAACAACATCGAATGAACAAGTACTTTCAATATCATTAATGTCAACCACTGTCCAAGTAACCGTTGTAGTACCAACATTGAAGCTTACGCCGTTTAATGATGTTCCGCTTCCAACAGTTGCACCAGTCATTTCGTAGCTAATACTTGACACAGCTATATTATCCGTTGCCGTTACATCCCAGCTGATGCCGTAATGTACATAAACTTCTTCGAGAGCCGTTAAGCAGATATTAACTACACCTTGGTAATTGGTAATAGTTTCACAGCTGATGCCGTTATCACAACCAATGCAAGGAGGTTCTTCATCAATAACTCTAACAGCAAATTCACATTCAGCATATAATCCTGCATGATCCATTGCTCTCCAAATTACTTGATAATCGAATCCATAATGGAATACAAAACCGTCTAATGTGCTTAAAGCATCGTCATAGCTAACTAAAATCTGGCCTGTGTTAATATTAACAATCATAACATGCATTGATTCAATAATTACATCATCGGTTGCAGTAGCATCCCAAGAAGTACCAATATGAGTATAATAACTTACACCCGGATCAGTAGGAATTATTATCATGTCGTTTTCATCAGCATATAATGCGATAATTTCGCTACAATCTACTTCAGGAGGTTCATTACCGTCGTATATTTGAATTTCAAATTCGCAAGCAGCACTTTCGCATCCTTCAACAGTAGCGGTTACCGTTACGGTTGTAATACCTACATTGAAATACGAACCGCTGCCGGATCCGTCTCCGGAACCTTCAGTTGCTCCTTCGAATAAATAGGTTAGAACCGGCACAGGCATTGTTTCATCAAGTTCTACAATATATTCTACAATCATTGATAATTCACCCGGAACTGTTGTATGTTCAAGTTGAACTTCAGGACAAGTGATGAATACCGGTTGTTGGTTAACTGTGATAGTAATTACCAAAGCATCTTCAGATGAAGTTAAGCAACCGGTAACCGTATTATGCGCAATAGCATAGAATGTATATGGAGAGTCTTCATATTCAGCCATTGAATCACCCAAGTATTCAATAGTACAATCGCTATCAATATAGAATTTAAGCTCTACATTTTCCTGTTCAGCTATTAAAGCAGTCAGTAAGTTTATACTAATTAAATTATCTTCACATATAGTAAGCATAGGATCTTCAACAAATATCGGAGAAGCAGGACGAGGATCAACGGTTATCGTTAATTCTAATGCTTCTTCCGAATCAGTTTCACATTCACTTGCAATGTTGATTGCAGTTACATAGATAGTATGTGATGCAGATACGCTATAGTCTGTTGTGATATCCGTGAATGGGATTGTACAAGCTTCATCTGTATAGAATGCTATTGTTACAACTGCATCGTCATAAGTAATCAAACTTTCCAATAGTGTTTCGTCAATAACATCGCCATCACAAACACTTAAGTCGGCACCACCAATTATTACCGGTGCTTCTGGACGAGGATCCACAGTAATTACCAATTCTAATGCATCTTCAGAAGATGTCTCACAACCTGTTCCTAAGTTAATTGTAGTAACATAGATAGTATGTGAAATTGCTATACTATAATCCGTTGTGATATCGGTAAAGGCTATAGTACAACCTGCATCCATATAGAATGCTACTGTTACAACTGCATCATCGTAAGTAATCAAACTTTCCAATAGTGCTGCGTTTATAGTTTCACCGTCGCATACGCTAGTATCGGCACCACCTACAATAACAGGAGCAACTGGACGAGGATTAACAGTAATAGTCAATTCCAATGCGTCTTCCACATCATGTGCACAGGTTGTTCCTGTGTAGTATGCCCTAACATAAAATTCGTGCGATGTAGCTACAGAATAATCTGTGTTGAATGCTGTTGTAAACTCAGTCGTACAATCTTCATCAACATATATTATATAATCGACATTATTTTGAATATCTATTAAGCCTAACAAGAAGTTAACCGATATTTCATCACCATCACAAACCTCAGCTACAGCATCATCAGCCAAAACAGGAGGTTCGGGTATAGGATAAATAGCAACATTAACCTCAGTACGTTCACCTTCGCATTCACCGTTGCTGTTTGCTACATAATATGTAGTTCCATCAACCAATGGAGTTGTTACAGGCAACGGATCAGTTGCATCTTCACTATCATACCAATTAATACCGTAACCAAGAACATAGAGATCTGCTATAATAGCACTTCCGCAGAATTCTTGTGATGATTCAGTAATAACTAATGACGGTTCGCCTATTGTTACAGGTACTTCGGTACGTTCAGTGCTTACACAATCACCGACTTTAAGCGCGATATAGTAAGAACCGGTTTCCAAAATAGTGTTCATTGGTAATTCAACCGTACTATTATCAGTTGCGTACCAAGCGTATTCATGTTCATAATAATTAACAATGATATCGCTTAACATAGCACCTTCACAGAAATATTGAGGTTCCATATCAATTGTCATTGTTATGTTACCTACAAGTATTACAAATACAGGTGTACGTTCAGTACTTTCACATTCGCCGACAGTTTGTGCGGCATAATATGTTGTTAAGCTTGTTAGTAGAGTATTATCAGATAGCATAACACCTCCTTCGGCAGCCGAATACCATGTGATATTATAACCATTGGTAATTAAATCACCTAAAGTATTCACACCTTGATTACAGAATTGCTGTTGCGCAGGAATATTCGGAGCCGGAATTATCATTTCAGGATCAAATTCTACTTTCACATAAGAACGTAAACTTTCGCATCCGCCTATAGCTTGAGAAGCCCAGTAAACACCACCATCAACCAATACTGTTTCAACAGGTAATTCATTGCCGTCTATTTCGGCATCATACCAAGTTATATTAACACCTTGGATAACCTTAACATCTGCTAATGTTAATCCCGGATTATCAGTAACACATAATTTAACAGGTGATTCTAATGTCGGCGGATTAACATATTCGTATAAATAGACAGTAACTGTAACGCGTTCGCTTACACAGTCACCATTTACATTAGCTGCATAATATGTTGTACCGTGTACTAATATTGTTGATATCGGCAACGGTATTGTAGAAACTTCGCTTGCATACCAAGTAACTCCGTAACCTGTAACTTCCAAATCTTCTATACTTGCACCCATGCAGAAGAATTGTTCGCTTGGAGTAATTACTTCTTCAGGTTCACCTATAGTAATATTTACAGGAACTCGTTCCGTAACAGTACAATCTTCATTGATGCTAATTTCAGCATAATATATATGAGTGATTAATCTGGCAATTTCCGATAAAGGTTCAACATCATCTATATTATAATACCAACTGATGCCTTCGTAAGGCATTTGAATATCAGCTATGATAGCACCTTCACAGAATGATTGATCCGAAATTACAAGTTCAATCTTTTCTTGATCATTGAATATTACTTCAACAGCAGTAAGTTCGGTACTTTCACATTTACCTATCATCAATGCTGCATAATATATTCCTCCATCTACTAATAATGTAGTTTCAGAATCCAATTCGTTACCATTTTCAACCGCATCATACCAAATTACACTCATACCCGGTGCAAGTATAATATCAGACAAGTAATAAGTACCCGTTTCACAGAAGTATTGCGGACTTGCAATTTCAGGAGCAGGAACTTCTAATTCATCATTAATAAATACTTTAATATAAGAACGTTCGCTTTCACAAGTTCCTATATTTTGTGATACCCAGTATGTAGAACCATTGGTTAATACTGTTGTTAAAGGTAATTGATCAGTACTTGTTTCACTTGCATACCAAGTAATATTCATACCTTGAACTGGTATATCGGCCAAGGTTACTTCTTCATCAGTAGAACACAACTCGATCGGACTGGATACTATCGGCGGATTAATATTTTCGTAAACATTAACCGTAACGGCGTATCCTATTAAACTGCAGTCACCATTTACATTAGCTGCATAATATGTAGCACCATGAGTTAATTCTTCATCTATATCTAATTCATCAGTTAATTCTTCATCAGAATACCAAGTGATTCCATAACCCATAACAGTAATATCTGCAATTGTTGCATTTGCACAGAAATCTTGAACACCGGTTTCATAATCATACGTTTCAGGTTCGATTTCTATTTCTACAGCTGCTCGCTGAGTGCTTTCGCAATTGTTGCCTACTGTTATTGCAGCATAATAAGTACCGGTAGTTAAGAGGTAATTATTATCCAAAGGTTCGGTACCGGTTTCACTTGCGTACCAAGTAATATTACTGCTGCTGCTATTACCAAGATTTATACTATTTATCATAGCTCCTTCGCAGAAATATTGCGGACTAGGAATTTCAGGTATTATTGTGATTTCAGGAACTAATGTTATTTCAACTGCCGTACGTTCGGTACTTTCGCAATAACCGACAACAAGGGCAACATAATAAGTAGCTCCGTCTGTTAATGTTACATTACCCGGAACTAATTCAATACTACTTTCAGCCGTTTCATACCAAACAACCGCCATACCTTCCGGCAATATAATATCTTCTAAAGTATAAGTACCGGTTTCGCAGAATTCTTGCGGACTTGCAATTATTGGCGCCGGTATTGTTTCCGGTTCGCTGATAATAACTCTTACGTATGAACGTTCGCTTTCACAAGTTCCAATACTTTGTGATACCCAATATATGCCGCCGTTTGTTAATACTGTAGTCAATTCTAAAGGATCGTCACCGGTTTCACTTGCATACCATGTAATATGTGCGCCAGAAGCTATTCCATATACATATACATCTGCCAAAGTTAATTCTTCATCTGTAGAACATAATGTTACAGGAGATTTAACCGTAGGTGGAAGTAGGTTGTAAATAGTAACAGTTACCGCATAAGAAATAATAGCACAATCGCCGTTGGTATTTGCTCCGTAATAGGTAGTGCCATGAGTTAACTCATCATTGATATCTAACTCATTTGTCAGACTTTCATCAGTGAACCATGTAATACCATAACCGAATACTGATATATCACTTACTGTTGCGGAACCACAGAATGCCTGTGTTTCTTGGATATAATCATAATCATCAGGATTAATTATAATTTCAACTGCAAGGCGTTGCGTACTTTCACAATCTTCGCCCATGGTTATTGCAGCATAATATGTTCCTGATGTTAGGATATAATTATTATCTAATGTATCCGTTCCATTCTCAGTGGTATACCAGTTAATATTTGCAGGATTGTTATTACCATGATGTATATTTATAATCATAGCTCCTTCGCAAAAATATTGCGGACTAGGAATTTCAGGAATTATTGTAATTTCGGTATCAATGATTATTTCTACCTGAGTACGTTCAGTACTTTCACAATATCCTATTACTAAAGCTGCATAATAAACATCTCCATCGGTTAATTCCGTAGCTTCAGGATTTACGACATTACCGTTTTCAATTGCGTCATACCATACAACAGTTACGCCTTGCGGAAGCATAACATCACTTAAATAATATACATCATTATCGCAGAATTCCTGCGGACTTACGATTATCGGTGCAGGTACTATCAGTTCGTTATTGATGTTAACCTTCACATAAGAACGTTCGCTCTTACATCCACCTAAAATTTGTGATACCCAATAAACACCACCATCAACCAATACTGTTGTCAATTCCAATTCATCATCGTTATTTTCGCTAGCATACCATTGAATATGTGCTCCATGAGCTATTCCGTAGACATATATATCTGCTAAAGTTAATTCCTCATCTGTAGAACATAATGTTACAGGAGAAATAACTGTAGGTGGAAATAGATTATCATAAATATTAACTGTTACCGCGTAAGCTATCAGAGCACAATCGCCATTTGTATTTGCCGCATAATAAGTAGCGCCGTGAGTTAATTCATCATCTAAATCCAACTCAATAGTCAACGCTTCGTCAGCATACCAAGTGAGGCCATAGCCGGTTATTGATATATCGCTTATTGTACCTACAACACAGAATGATTGTGTTTCTTCTATATAATCATAGTCATCAGGATTTATTTCTATTTCGACAGCTGCTCTTTGACTGCTTGCACAATTTTCGCTAATCTCAATAGCTGCATAATAAGTACCTGTTTCCAAGATATGTGTAAGAGCTAACGGTTCGGTTCCGTCTTCAGTTGCGTACCATTTGATAACACCGCTACCGTATCCGTCTATATGAATGCTGCTTATTATTGCTCCTTCGCAGAATACTTGCGGTGAAATAATATTCGGAGTTATTGTTAATTCAGGTACTAACTCTATAACTACTGCTGTTCTTTCGGTGCTTTCGCATTCGCCGATTATATTAGCTGCATAATAAACGTCTCCGTTAACCAACGTAACATCAGCAGGAACTAATAAGTTACCTTCTTCGTGTGCATCATACCATACAATATTCAATTGATCATCTAAGAATCTTTCAACATCTTCTAATGTATAAGTCTCATTATCACAGAATATTATCGGATTATGTATAACAGGCGGATCAACAATCATTTCATCATCAATCACAACCTTAATATATGAACGACCGCCTTCACACAAACCTATACTTTGTGATACCCAGTAAGTTGTACCATTTACTAAAGCAGTAGTTGATGGTAAAGCATCCTCGCTTGTTTCACTTGCATACCAAATAATATTGATTCCTTGAACATAATTATTCAGATATCCTAAGGTTAAATTGCCGTCTGTTTCACACAAAACAACCGGAGTTGTTACTATTGGAGGAGGTACATCATCATAAATATTGATTGTTACCGCATAACCAATTAATCCGCAATCACCGTTAGTATTAGCACCGTAATAAGTAGCGCCGTGTGTTAGTTCATCATCTAAATCCAATACATTCGTCAATTCCGGCTCTGTGTACCATGTGATACCGTAACCTGTAATAGTAATATCTTTTACTGTAGCAGCATAACAGAATGATTGAGTTTCTTCTATATAGTCATAATCCGTAGGATTGATTTTTATTTCTACAGCAACTCTCTGAGTGCTTTCACAATCGCTACCTACGAAGTAAGCTGCATAATAAGTACCTGTTTCAAGTATATGCTCAGGAGTCAGCGGTTGCGTACCGTTTACGGTTGCATACCAATTGATATTTGCAGGAGCATCGATGCTTGTGATCATCGCGCCTTCGCAGAAAACTTGCGGCGAGGTAATATCAGGCATTGTAGTTACTACCGGAACGAATGTTACGTTTACAGTTGTTAATTCCGTACTTTGACATTCGCCTATGATTTGCTTAGCATAATATGTTGAATAGACAATAATAGCTTCCGGCGGTACAGGATAAGTACCATTAGAATCTAAATACCAAATAATATTCTGTCCGTTAACAGGTAAATCCATTAACCTGACAGTTCCATTCATATCTTCACATAATTCTATTGGTGAATCTATTTCAGGAGCAGGTATATACATTTCAGGATTTATCTTCACGTAAACATAGGAACGTGCACTTTCACAGGTAGCTACGCGTTGTGATACCCAATAAGTGGTTCCGTCAACTAATGGAGTAGTTAATGGTAATAAATCATCTCCATCTTCACTTGCATACCATTGAATATTTAAACCTTCAACATGAATATCAGCCAAAGTTAAGTTTCCGACTATTTCACAAAGCTCTACAGGTGTAGTTACTGTTGGAGGAGGAATATTATCATAGATGTAAACGGTTACTGCCATAGCTATTATACCGCAATCACCGTTGATATTTGCAGCATAATAAGTAGCACCGTTAGTTAATACATCGTCAAGATCCAACAATTCTGTCAGTTCTTCATCGGAATACCATGTTATGCCGTAACCCATTATAGTAATATCGGCAATTGTTGCTGTTTCGCAGAAATACTGAACATCAGTTTCGTAATCGTAATTTTCAGGTTCAATATTTATAGATACCGGTAAACGTAAAGTGCTCTCGCAGTCATCGCCGACTTTTATTGCCGCATAATAAGTACCTGTTGCAAGTTTATGGTTATAATCTAAAGCAAGGGTACTAATATTAGTTGCATACCAAACTATATTATCACTTCCGTAACCTGTAATATCAATGCTGCTGATCATCGCACCCTCACAGAATATCTGTGGTGAAGCAATTACAGGAATTATTGTTATTTCATCTTTAAATTCTACTGTTACGGCTGTTCTGCTTGTACTTTCACAATCCCCTATGATTAATGAAGCATAGTAGATAGAACCGTTTGTCAAAGGAGTTGTACGCGGCAACTCAAAACCGTCGGTTGCAGCATTGTACCATATAACATTCATTCCATCGCTTAACATGATATCGTCTAAAGTATAGCCACCTGTTTCGCAGAATTCTTGAGGACTTACTATTTCAGGAGCAGGAACTTCCATTTCCGGATTGATGATTACCTTAACGTATGAGCGTTCGCTTTCACATAAGCCTATGCTTTGTGAAGCCCAGTAGATTGAGCCGTTTGTTAATACTGTTGTCAGCGGCAATTCGTTACCGTCAACTTGAGCATCATACCAGCGAATGTTACTTCCTTGTACATATACATCTGCCAATGTTAACTCGCCACCGGTAGAACATAATTCTATCGGGCTCATTACTGTCGGAGGAGGTACATTATCATAAATATATATGGTTACAGCATACGCAATTAATGCACAGTCGCCATTAGTATTTGCCGCATAATAGGTAGATCCATGAGTTAATTCATCATCCAAAGTTAATTCGATTGTCAATTCTTCATCTGAATACCATGTTAGACCGTAACCTGTAATAGATATATCAGCAATGGTAGCACTTATGCAGAACGATTGTGTTTCAGTGACATAATCATAATTTACAGGATCAATTACTATTGAAACAGCTTTACGTTGTGTACTTTCACAGTCTTCGCTTACTGCTATGGCCGCATAATATGTGCCGGTTTCAAGTTTATGTGTACTTGATAATGGTTCGGTTCCATCTACGGTTGCATACCATACAATTTCTGTATGAGGAACTATAATACTGTTGATCATCGCTCCTTCACAGAAATATTGCGGACTTGTTACATCCGGGGTTATTGTTATTTCAGGAACCAGTGAAACCTCCACTGCAGAACGTTCGGCGCTTTCACATTCACCTATCATCAACGCCGCATAATACGTAGCACCGTCAACCAATGCTGTGGTTACAGCATCTAATTCCGTAGTTCCTGTTTCCGAATCATACCATACTACATTCATTCCTAAAGCAAGAAGAATATCAGATAAGTAATATGTTCCTGTTTCGCAGAATTCTTGGGGACTCACTATTTCAGGTGCAGGAATTTCCATTTCAGAATTGATGATTACCTTAATGTATGAACGTTCGCTTTCGCATTCACCAACGCCTTGACTTACCCAGTAAATTGTTTCGGTTACTAAAGGTGTAGTCAATGGTAACGGGTCGTCGCCTGTTTCTGTTGAATACCAACGAATATTACTTCCTTGTATGTAAACATCCGCCAAAGTTAAGTTACCTTCAGTTTCACATAACACTAAGGGTGATTTTACAATTGGTGGAGGTACATCGCCGTAAATATTGATTGTTACGGCATAAGATATCAAAGCACAGTCGCCATTGGTGTTTGCTCCATAATATGTTAAACCGTGAATTAATTCTTCATCCAAAGCCAATTCAATTGTTAATTCTTCATCGGAATACCATGTCAAACCATAACCTACTATAGATATATCTCCTATTGAAGCATATCCGCAGAATGATTGTGTATCAGTGATATAATCATAATTTACAGGATTGATTACTATTGATACGGCAGTACGTTGTGTACTTTCACAGTCTTCGCCTACAGTTATAGCCGCATAATATGTGCCGGTCTCAAGTTTATGTGCACTTGATAATGGTTCGGTTCCATCTACGGTTGCATACCATACTATTCCTGTATGAGGAACTATAATACTGTTGATCATCGCTCCTTCACAGAAATATTGCGGACTTGTTACATCCGGGGTTATTGTTATTTCAGGAACCAGTGAAACCTCTACTGCAGAACGTTCGGTGCTTTCACACTCTCCTATCATTAAGGCTGCATAATACGTAGCACCATCAACCAATGCTGTGGTTGCAGCATTTAATTCCGTTGCTCCTGTTTCCGAATCATACCATACTACATTCATTCCTAAAGCAAGAAGAATATCAGATAAGTAATATGTTCCTGTTTCGCAGAATTCTTGAGGACTTACTATTTCAGGTGCAGGAATTTCCATTTCCGGATTTATGATTACCTTAACGTATTAGCGTTCGCTTTCGCATAAGCCTATGCTTTGTGAAGCCCAGTAGATTGAACCGTCTGTTAATACTGTTGTCAGCGGTAATTCGTCACCGCCAACTTGAGCATCATACCAGCGAATGTTACTTCCTTGTACATATACATCTGCCAATGTTAACTCGCCACCGGTAGAACATAATTCTATCGGGCTCATTACTGTCGGAGGAGGTAAATCATCATAAACATAAACTGTTACAGCATAAGCAATTAATGCACAGTCGCCATTAGTATTTGCCGCATAATATGTAGAACCGTGAATCAGTTCTTCATCCAAAGCCAATTCGGTTGTTAATTCTTCATCCGAATACCATATCAAACCATAACCAATTACTGTAATATCCGATATTTCCGCAGATACACAGAAAGATTGTGTTTCTTCTATGTAGTTATAAGTATCAGGTTCTATTTCTATTTCTACAGGCAAGCGGTTGGTGCTTTCGCAATCGGCACCTATAATAACTGCTGCATAATATGTACCTGTTTCAAGTATATGATTTACAACTAGCGGCTCAGTAGCATCAATAGTTTCGTACCATACAATTCCTGTTGTATTGGTAATTATACTGCCGATCATTGCACCTTCACAGAAATACTGCGGACTAGGTACGTCAGGAAGAACTGTTATTTCAGGTACAAATGTGATTGATACTTGAGTAAGTTCTGTACTCTGACATTCGCCTATTCGTTGTCCGGCATATACAATTATATTATTTGCAAGTATTGTTCCGGAAGGAAGTAAAAATGTTCCTTCAGGGTTAGCATACCAAAGAATTGTTTGTCCGTTTACAGGCAGATCGCTTAAACGAATAGTTCCGGCAAGATTCTGACATAATTCCATTGGCGAATCTATTTCAGGTGCAGGAATTATCATTTCATTATTAATAATTACTTTAACATAAGAACGTTCGCTCTTACATTCACCTATGCTTTGAGATACCCAATAAATAGTACCGTCAACCAACTGAGTATTTACAGGTAATGGATCTTCATCTGTTTCTGATGCATACCATTGAATATTCAATCCCTGAACAGAAATATTAGCTAAAGTTAAATTACCGACAATCTCGCATAGTTCGACAGGTGTTTGAACTACTGGAGGCAGTAAGTTATCGTAAATAAGAACTTTAACAGCAGCCCTTTCACCTACACAATCTACTCCCGTGCTATTAGCTGCATAATAAGTCGTATTATGAACGAGAGGATAAGTTAATGCGAGCGGAGCATCGCTGTCTATAGTTTCATACCAATGTATGCCGTGACCTGTAACTTCAAGGTCGGCTATAGTTGCTCCGACACAGAACATTTGTTCACCTACAGTTATAGGCGTACTAGGTTCATCTATTGAAATGTTTACAGGAACACGGTTTGTATTTTCACAATCACCAACCGACTGAGCAGCATAATAAGTTCTTGTTTCGAGAACAGTTAGCAGCGATAACGGTTCGCCTCCAACAGGAGAAAGATACCATACGATACTATTGTTAGGAACTATTACCGAAGCAAGGATTGCTCCATCACAGAATGATTGATCATCAATTTGAGGTAAAATAGTAATTTCAGGTACTAATGTTACTGTTACAGGAGTTCTTTCCGTACTTTCACAATCTCCGTTAACAACGCCTGCAAAATAAGTTTCGCCATTTACCAAAGGAATATGAGAATCCAATGGAATAGTATGTGTTTCTGTTATATACCAGTTAATATTATCATAACCGTTTATCAATAAATCGGCTATTGTTCCGCCTGAACAGAATTGCTGCGGTGAAGTAATTACAGGAGCCGAAACTTCCATTTCTTCGTTAAGGATTACTTTCACGGCAGTGCGTCCGCTACTTTCACAATGTCCTAAACTTTGTGATGCCCAGTATATCATTCCGTCTGTAAGAACAGTTGTTAATAGCAATTCGTTACCATCAACTTCCGCATCATACCAACGGATATTTTGACCTTGTACTTTTACAGCAGCAAGAGTTAGAGTAATCGGAGTTTCAATACAAAATTCTTGTGGAGTTGAAGCTACCGGCGGATTAACATTATAATATAACCATACAGTAACCGCAACTGTTTCTCCTATACAATCTCCGTTAGTTTGTGCTGCAAAATAAGTTGCACCGTGTGTTAATGGTGTATCCAAAGAAATTTCATCACCATTTACCGGAGCATCATACCATTTAATACCCGAGCCGGTAATAACAATATTTTCTATTGTAGGATTTACGTCTTGGCAGAAGAATTGTTCGTCGTCGGCTATAGGAGCACTTGGAACATCTATAGTAATAACTACCGGAATGCGAACTGTGCTTTCACACCATCCGACAATTTGCGAAGCCCAATAAGTTCTTGATTCTAAGATAGTTGAAGGGCCAATAGAGTTGTTACTATTTTCGTTTCTATACCAAATAATATTAACATTAGGAACATTAATATCAGCAATTGTAGCGCCTTCACAGAAAGATTGATCTTCTATTTCAGGTGCATAGGTAATAATAGGTACAATATTTATTGTTACAGGTGTACGTTCGGCACTTTCACAACTTCCTGCAACGAATGCTGCATAGTAGGTGCTTCCGTTTACCAATACAGTATTAACCGGCAACGAGGTAACATCATCAGCGGTTGCATACCAAACTATATTACTACCATCTGTTATGACGTCTGCTAATGTGGGATTACCGATATTACACATTTGTTGCGGAGATTGGATATTAGGAGCCGGAAGTTCAACAAAATCTTCTACATAAGCTATTACGTGCGAACGATAAACACTTTCGCAAGTTCCGTTTGTTCTGGCTGCCCAATATGTATTTCCACTTACTAATTCTTCAGTAGAATCTAATGGAAGACCACCTGTTTCTACAGCATACCAAATTATATCTTGATCGTTAGGATCCAGATCCGAAACGTAAGCCGGTTCGCAGAAAAATTGCGGTGAAGTTACAATCGGAGGAATAACAATAATTTCATTTGTTGTGATCGCGAGCATTTCACCTTCACAAGCTCCGTTACTTTGAACCGCATAATATGTTTTTCCACTTTCAAGTAGTGTTGTTAATGGCAGTTCATTTCCATTTGTTTCAGCATCATACCACTTAATACCTGCACCTGTGATTTTAAGGTCGGCCAATGTTTCACCATAACAAAAACTTTGAATAGCCTGAGCAACAGGAGCTTCAAATTCTAATAGTGTAATATTTACAGGAACTCTGCTGGTGTTTTGGCAATCTCCCGCATGAACCTCCGCCCAATAAATTCTCTGTGATAGTTTAGTGTCAGGAGTTAGAGGCGATCCGTTGTCTTCTGTTAAATACCAATCAACATTTACTCCATTTCCAACTACTATATCGCTGAGCATAGCTCCAAGACAGAATGCCTGATCATCTATTTCAGGTAATATAGTTATTTCACTTACAATATTTATTACTACCGGTGTACGTGAAGTACTTTCGCAACTTCCGGCAATAATTCCGGCATAATATGTTTCGTCATCTATTAATTCTGTATCAGTAGGTATTATTACATCGCCCGTACTGGTAGTGTACCAAACAATATTCGGATTATTGGTAATAATATCGGCAATTGTTGCATTTTCACAGAATTCCTGCGGAGAATCTATTTCCGGTGCATTGAGAACAATAGTTTCAACAATGCTGACTTTAACCGGAGAACGTCTTGCACTTTCACAACCGTTTCCGTCGGTCTGACTTGCATAATAAATACTACCGTCAGTCAACGTTTCGGTTAACTCTAAAGGTTCGCCGTCTGTTTCTACATCATACCACTTGATGTTCAAACCGGAAGCTACAAGATCACCTACAGTAGCAGGGTCACAGAACTCCTGAGAAGTTGTAACAACCGGAGGCATAATGTTAGGACAGTCGTTTGCAAGAACAATAATATTCACCCATGTTGTATCACAAGGTATATCTCCTCCGTCATACATACATAATTCATACTGGAATATATCATTGCCGTAGAAACCGGCATTAGGAGTATAAACAAATGTACCATTATGATTAACACTACTTAAAACACCGTTAACAGGTTGTGTTATGATATTTATAAGAGTTGCACCTGTAGGATATATATCATTTATCAAGATATTATTATTAAGAACAATAGCAAGTTCATTATCTTGGGTTGTAGAATAGAAATCAGGGAATGTAATTATCTTATCCGGTTCTGTTTCAAGAGGAGATACTATTATAGTTACCCATGCGGAATCACATAAGTTATTTTCATTACATATTTTGTACAAGAAGTAATCTCTACCTACAAAATTAGTATTAGGTTCATAACCAAATGTACCGTCACCATTATCGGATAATAATCCATGATTCGGTTGAACAAGAATATCACTTATTTCAATAATTCCTCCGTCAATATCAATATCATTATCCATAACACTCATATTAAGTATCGGAATATTAACATGAGTTGTATAAAGATCATGACCCGCTACAGGCGGACGAGGAGCTATATATTCATAAATAACTGTTAAGTACAAGTATGCATAATTAATATATCCGCATTCATGTTGAACTGTATACATAACAGTATCATAGCCTACGAAATTCGTATTAGGTGTGTAAGTATAGAAACCATTGGAATTAATAATAATATTACCATTCTTAGGTGTAGTATTATCAATAACTGTAAGAACTCCTTTATTCAGTAAGAAATCTATATCATTATCAAGTACATTAGCTTTTACAGGTTTATTAATATAAGTAATATTGTAGTCGTTAACAGCAATTATGTAATTAAGTTTTTCAGTAACCGAAACATTAGTGAGGATATAATTACATCCGTTTACATCAGAAACAGAAACATAATATATCCCTACAGGAATATCTTCTAACACGGTTACGCCGCTATTTGCAATATTATATTCGAATACAGTTTCATCAGCAGCTATATGAACTAAATACGGAGCTGTTCCACCTTCAATATCAAGTGTTATTGTACCATCTTCGTTACAATCAACTTCGCTTCCTACAGCAGTAAAAATAAAATCTGAATCATACAAACCAACCGTAAAATATTCTGTATAATTACACCCATACTGATTTTCAAGATACATAGTATGGTTGCCGGCCGGTAACCTGAATGTTATTATATCATTACCGATAAACGGGGTTAGAGCTCCCTCATTAATTTGATATCTCCAAGTGCCCGTTCCAGCAGGTGGAGTAAAAAGGACTTCAACAGCTCCTAATTGATTACATAATGCAGGTTGTATGCCTATCCTCAAATTCAGCTCGATATTTAAGTTTTCGACATTTACAGAAGTAGTTGCAATACATCCGGTTTCGTCTTCAATGGTAATGTCATAAGTACCTGAGGCAAAATCATCACCAATAAGTCCAGGATAAGCAGGAACAGGTTCAAATTCACTGCCATTGATAGAGTACCGGATTGTACCGATACCACCATAGGTTAAAATTGAAATTGTTCCGTCAGATATACTACAATCAGTAGTAGGAGTAGAACTTGCAGTAACCGACAGATCGCTATTTACAGGATTAAGAGTAATATTGGTACTGATTGCCGCTGTACAATTACTAAGATCGGCATCCCATACATAAACTGTATAAGTACCTGCAGGAAGTAATTCCGAAATACTACCGTCTGCATTCAATGGTAGTCTAGTATCGCTACCATCAAAGTTGTATTCGTATTGACCGCTTCCACCGATAACTTCAACAGTTATATTACCTAAATCTTCATCACAAGTAGGATAAGACGTTACATATACTGATCTTACTTCAATTACGGCAGTAGGATCAATACCTATTTCAATATTATTTAGATTTAATAAACATTCTTCACCATTAGTAGGACCGAAGTCTAAGACAACATTGTATATTCCGGAAGATAAATTTGAAATAAGGATATCTCCGGTAGGAGGAACATTTTGTGGTTCATTGTTTCCAACAACATAGGTAATCGGTCTTACAACATCATCCAATTTGATTGTAAAGCTACCGCTGCCTGTTCCGTCGCAAAGAGCATCATTTATATCAATAATTTCAGCATAATAATCTTCATCCAAAGAGATTGAGAAATGTATTGAATCGAAGCAGTATTCGGAATCATAAATATAAACCATATGAGAACCGGAACCAACAGGAATAACAACCGAATTACCAAGAATATCTATATGCGATCCGTAATTTAATTGATATTGGTAAGGTGATCTACCGCCGACAATTTCGATTGTAACTTCACCTTCCGCATCACAAGTAGCATTAACAGTATTGATAATTCCTATCAACATACCCGCATTTGCACCAACAACAGCTATTGTATTTGCCGTACAATTATCAGCATCTTTTACAATAACAACATAAGTGCCCGGGTCCAAATTTCCAATACGGTTATCGGCAGGTAATTCTTTAAAGTCACTATCTAATCCTACAATCATATAAGTATAAGGCATTGTACCTCCGCCTATTACTAATGTAATAGCACCATCTGAACTCGATGAAGCCATTTGATTACATGTTCTCGCATTTTGGATTCGGGTTTGTAATGTAAGATCACTGTTATAAGGATTCAAATTAATATATTGGCTTACAGCAGGATTACAGCTTTCATTGTCGAATTCGCGTACATATATTCTATAGCTTCCGGCAGACAATCCATCAATAATACCATCAACTGGGAAATCCGAATAGTCAATACCGTCATAGCTAAATTCATAAATACCGCTACCACCGGTAGCAGATATATATATGCTTCCTGTTTCTGAATCGCAGGTTGGTTGTTCAAGAACATATATAGATGTAATATATACGGGGTCAACGATATTAACCGTTAGATCAAGGGCAATACTACTTTCGCAACCTAAAGCGGAAGCAATTGCTCTGTATATTGTATTTGTTAACGGAGTAACATTTTCGCTATTCAGCTCTGTTAAAGTTTCATCAGAATTTACTATGTAATATGTAAATTGCGTATCATCAAGATCTTTTGTATCGCTAAAATAATCACCTAAGGATATAGTAACTCCTCTACATATACTAATTTCACTACTGCCTGTATAAGCTAATACCGGTCTTTCATTAACGACAATGTTACGTCTTACGGACATAACTCTAATACCGACAGGGTTACCGTCTTCAGGCATCATATAATATAAAGTAGTATAATATTCGCCGGGAGTAGTGAATCTGTATTTTGCAACAGAATCGGTAGGATTGACTGCAGCATTACCTTCTAAAGGCATACGTATAGGAGCGGTTCCGGATACTGTTGACATTGTGAATGAATACAAATTCATTCCTGTAGGAGCAACATATTCAGCAGTATCGCCTTCGCAAAGTGTTTCAGGTCCGAAGATAGTTGAAATAGGCACTACCATATCATAACAAGTAGAGCCGTAGTGTGTAGCTAATAGCTGATAACCAGCTTCTGCAGGCACATCAATATCAGGACTCAGAATAAAGTACGCATCGGCATCGCCGGCAACAGTTAGGAAATGTTGAGATGCGACAGGACCATCGGTTGTTTCATCCGTATCAATAATACCATTATTATTTCTATCAATATAAAAATCAATAAATAAATCATCATCATCATAGAAAGGAGAAATATTATGAACGGAATATTGACCTCTCCAGTAATCACCGGTCATGACACCGGTACTGCTTGCTGAAGTATTATCGAATTCCATTTCATACCATTGTATAGTTACATCGAAATAACTTCCGGCACGAGTTTCATATACTTCACAAGTTCTATGCTCAGTAGCACAATCTGCTTCTTTACCAGAGATTATTTCCATATAGAAGCTATAATCATCACATTCCGCATCGTCCACATTGAACTCGAAACTAATATTAACCTCTGTATCCATGGTTAAACCGGTAGGCAAAGGAATAGTATATTCAATTCCGTTTTCATCATCGTATGCTATTTCAGGAGTTATTCCGGAATAGAAAGTCGAATGAGTTGTGCTTGATATTCCCGAAATTAAAGTCATACCGGAAGGTATCAAGAAATATAAAGAATCGGTATCCAGGTTCGGATTATCGCCTGTTGCCATAAAGGTAGCAGTCCAAATAAGATCTTTATTGACGTCATTATCAACAAAATAAATTGGGTCTCCCGAAGGATTTGTTAAAGGAGGAAATACAACAGGATCACCAATTCCATCACCATTTCTATCTACGTGAGTAGCAACTATTTCGCTTGTTAAGCTATATATGATATTATCATTAATACCGAAATCAATATTTAAGATATCAGATATAACAAATTTTTCATCAATTTCAAAAGTACCACAAGCATCTGAGGCATTGAGCAAGAATCTTACCGGAGAGCCTGAGAAGAATTCGCAACCTGTTATAGCCGTTATTTTAATCCTCAGAGATTCTCCTCCAGATAAAGCATACACCTCACCATTAGCAAAATCGTCTTCGGAAATAGTAAACTCAAAATACTCTAAGGAAGATGTTAAAATCATATCTCTCCATTCATTATTTGCAGGATTAATAGGATCTTCATAATAATATTGGCCGCCTAATGCTTCAATACCTGTACTTCTATAATCGTCAAGGGCAATTATAAGATTTGTAAGTCCACCTGTACCTATTGCCTCAATTTCTAATTCATATTCAAATTCTTCACAAATATTAATCTCGGTTTCCGGTTGTGAAATTATTGTGATCTCTCCTATAACAGGCAAAGGCCATAAGGATAACTCTAAGGTATCTGTTATCATACCGCAAATTCCTGCGTTTATTTCCAATGCCAACGTAATAATATTATTAGTTGCATCAGCTAATATCGGAGCATATGTAATTCCAAGACCACTTATATCAGTTATTCCTCCTGAAGCCGATGGTGAAAAAATACCGTTTACTTCATTAGGAGCGACAAAATCACCTAATGAATTTTTAATATACCATTGGAATGATTCTACCGTAGTTCCTTCCAAGCCTGTAATAACCGGAGTTAATGTAAATGTACCCGGATAACAGATACCTGCAGTATTCGGAATAATTTCTACTTCGGGTTGTTGAAGAACAATTAATTTTACTTCTTTTCTGTTTTCAGGCAGATTTTCACAAAGAGCAGGGTTTGTTACGGAAACATAATAATATATAGTATCAGTTTCATCAACAAATATAGGATCATCTGGTTCATAAATAGAGCCTACATGTAATAGGTCGCCATTAGCATTATACCATCTGTATGTATTTATGAAAGCTCCTACTGCCGCTAAAGTAGGTATAGAACCGGAACAAATAGTAACATCATTAGCTATAATATCATCAGGCATTCCTGTCGGAAGGAATTCTATCAGTACTTCTATTTTTTCAGTTTCGCAATAATCATTGCTTTGACTTACATAATATGTTTCTCCTTCATCCAATAATGTGGATGGAGATAAAAGGTTACCTGCAGCATCGTACCAATTGATTGTATTGCCGGCTTCTATATCATCTTCGTTTGTTAATTCAGCATAAAGATTTGCAACTAAAGCTCCTTCGCAGAAAGATTGAGGAGAGAATGTATAAGGAGGGTCGAGCAAGTAAATAGTAACAGTTACAGCTACTCTATCACTTTCGCAATCGCCATTTGTTTGTGCAACATAATAAGTTTCTCCATTTACTAATTCGAAATCCAAACCTAAAGCTGTTGTAGCTTCTTCGCTTTCAAACCATTTAACGCCGTGACCGGTTACTTCAAGGTCGGCAATTACAGGTTCATAACAGAATGTTTGTGTTGCAGAAGCAATAACAGTCGGAGGTTGCGAAATTGTAATTTCCACAAAAACGCCACTTGTGCTTTCGCATTCACCATCACTTTGTTTTGCGTAATATGTATGATTTACCAATGGTGTTTCGGGAGACAAAGGTTCTGTATCACCAAAAGAGAAGTACCATACTATATGGTCATTAGGAACTTCAATATTACTTATAAGAGCTCCTTCACAGAATTGTTGTGCATTTATAGCTGGTGGTTGCGAAGGTGTTGCTTGAGCAACGAACACCTGTGTTCTTGTTGTACTTTCACAATTACCGGCAACTCTTGCAGCATAATAGTCGTCTGCAACAAGAGGAGTAGAAGGATCTAACGGGCTTCCACCATTAGCACTTGAATACCATAAAATATTTGTACCGTCTGTCCATAAATCGGCAACTGTCATTCCGACTAACGAGCAGAAACGTTGAGGAGTCGTAATTGATGGAGGATCCAGAATCAACTCATCGGTAATGATAACTTTAACATAAGAAGGCTGACTTTCGCAAGTTCCGTTATGTTGTGTTACGTAATATAAACCTTCATTTTCCAAAGAAGCGGAAGAAGCTAAAACATTACCATCGGAGTCATACCAAGTAAGATTAACACCTCTTGCATAAAGATCGGCAACAGTGGCGGAGCCGCAGAATTCCTGCGGAGTAGTTACTACAGGCGGATTAACTATTAACTCGTTAACAGTAACGGCAGCAATTTCGCCTTCGCAATCGCCGTTAGTTTGTACGGCATAGTATGTTTTTCCATCTTCGATTTGAGTATCTAATGGTAATTCCCGACCGTTTTCAGCGACGTCATACCATTTAACACCGGCACCCTCAACTACAAGATTAGCTAAAGTAGAAAGAGGACACATATCTTGATTTGTTGCAATAATAGGAGCACTATATTCGTCAATAGTAATATTTACAGATATTCTTGTTGTTGTTTCGCAATCTCCTACTTGGTATTCAGCCCAGTAGGTTCCTGTTGTCAACTGTGTGCCTGGCGCCAGAACAAGTGTAGATGTTTCAGACGGATACCAGGTAATATTACCATATACATTTAATCTGATATCGCTGACAGATGCGGATTCACAGAAACTTTGGTCGTCTATAGGATAAGAAACAAAATCGCTTGTTTCTTGAACAGTAACAGCGGTACGTGTTGTACTTTCGCATGCACCAGCAGAAATAGCGGCATAATAAGTAGTACCATCAGCAAGAGGTTCCGTAGAAGCTAAAACGTCATCTCCTGTAGCGGAAGCATACCATATAATATTACTGCCGTCGGTAACAAGATCTGCAAGAGTTGCGCCATCACAGAATAATTGCGGGCTAGGCACTGTCGGCGGAGTTAAGAACTCATCACTGAAAGTTACTAATACATAAGATCTTTGATCACTTTCACAAATGCCGATAGTTTGACCTGCATAGTAAGTTGTGTTATCTTCCAATGCTGTGTCGGGATCTAAAGCTTCCGTTGCATCTTCAGAGGCATACCATTTAATATTTTGTCCGAAAGCCATAAGGTCTGCAACAGTAGCAGGAGGACAGAATGTTTGTGGCGATTGTACTCTCGGAGGAGCAACTACCGGACACGGTGTTTTATTTACATATATATAAACCCAAGCCGTATCGCATACTATTCCCGCATCTTCTTCAACACATAATTCATATAAAAATGCATCTGTACCGTAGAAAATAACATCCGGCAGATATTCAAATGTTCCGTCGGCATTGATATGTAATCCGCCGTTTGAAGGTTGAGAAATTACTGTAATAACAGGTGTATAACCGGCAGGGTATAAATCGTTTTCCAATATTGTTGTACCGTATAATACTTGATTTTGATTCATTGAATACCAATCGGTAAACGCATAAATGATTTCGGTATTACCGGTAACAATTATAGTTACCCAAGTAGTATCACAAAGTGTAGGATATTCATTACTGCAAACTGAATAATAGAATATATCAGTTCCAATAAATTCATCATTAGGAGTATATCCGTAAGTACCGTCACTATTATCTATTAATGTACCGTTTGATGGTTGAGAAATGATAGTAGGTAATGATAGTGTTCCTCCATTGCGTTCGATATCATTACTTCTGATATCCATGACAGCAATTGTAACGTCTTTGTATGTAGAATAAAGATCGGTAACTGCAATCGGAGGTAATTCTTCCATTCCTTCGTCAAGAACCGTTATAACCAACATTGCTTCTGAAGTATTTCCGCAAATATTTTTAACGGTATAATAAATTGTATCATTTCCAAGATAATCCGTATTAGGGGTATAAGTATAATTTCCGAGTTCATCTATTTGAATTACACCGTTTTGCGGATCAAAATTAGATACCAGGGTTAAAATACTATTGTTATAATCGAAATCATTATCGAATATATTACCATTAACAGGAATATTAATATATGTAATATTATAGTCATTATTAGCGATAAATATATCTAAACCATGATTTATATATATCTTTTCATAAGTTGCAATACATCCTGCCGCATCTGTAACCACTATGGAATAAACTCCCACAGGTAAATTATCTATAGTTAGATCACCGGCCGGAACATCAGTAAGATTAATATTACCATAGTTTGTAATAGAGTACGGCACAGTACCGCCGGTAATATTCAAATGAATACTTCCACCTTCCGTACCATCACAAGGAGCATCTTTTGTTTCAACAGATGATAATATAATTCCGGCAGTATTACTTATATAGATTTCAGCTTCTGCATAACATCCTGCGTCATTTCTAACAATAACCTTATGCCAGCCAGATGTAACCTCTTCGGTTACAGTATTAACTACAAATGGTTTCCATTCTTTACCGTCAAGCTGATATCTCCATACCGGGTTATTTCCTGCTGGAGGATCTATAGCAATTCTCATTTGACCGTTTTGATCACAGTCAGCTTCCGCAATTTGTGTCAATACAAGACCTATTGCTGTAGTTTCAACGGTAACAATAGCTTCTGATGAAGCCATACAACCGCTCTCATCATATATAGTAATGATATATCTTCCTGATGCAAATAGGCCCAAATCACCATCTTCGGGGAGGTCATAAGTATCTTCACCATTATTTATGGTGTAAACCACATCACCTACAGCGCCTATAACCTGAGCATTTATAGCGCCTTCGGCAACTCCACAAGCTGTAACCGTACTTCCTGTAGTAAATATTCTCAGGGTATTCATCCTTGGTGATAATTCTATAGGACTACTTACAACTGGAGGACATGATGTGTTACCGGCATCCCATATATAAAAGGTGTAAACTCCGGGAGCAAATCCGAAAATTTCTCCGTTTGCAGGTAGAAAATCCGCTACTCCCAAATTATTTGAAATAGCGAAATAGTAATTATCGCTTCCACCGGTAACAACAATCTTGATTGTTCCGGGATCTTCTCCCGAACAGCCAGCTTGTTCAACAATATATATTGATTCTATTTTAATATCGTTACTCGGTTCTCTTCCTATTACTACATTATTAATAGTATAAGTACACCCATCTGAAAATGTAAAAGTAACGGAATAAGTACCTTGAGCAAGGTCACTTATAGTAATATTACCTTGTTCGGTAACATTAGTAGTAATGTTCATTATAGTATATGAAGCAAGATCTTGTCCGTAAGTTTCGAATGTAACAGAACCGCCTGCAGTACCGTCACAAGGAGCAGGTGTAGTATCAACAACTTCAGCATAAGAGCTATTAGAAGAGTTAACTGTTATATACCGGGAAACATAACATCCGTTTGCATCAATTACTTCAACAAAATGGTAACCTGCTGGGGCTTCAACTGTTACCTGCGTTCCTATAAACGCAATAGTATCCGTGTAATTCAAGATATAACTGTAAGGAGCCAAACCATCTGCAACAGATATTTCAAATGTACCCGGATTATCTTCACAATCAGCAGCAGTAATAGCTCTTAAGATCATGGATATTCCATTTTGAACACCAACATTTGTCAATATTGAAGTAGTACAACTATTAGCATCGGTTACATCGATTACATAGTTACCCGGAGCAAAAGTCGTTCCCAATAATCCGTCATCAGGAACAGGAAGCGGTGTAGCCACGTTATTATCGGCGGTAGATATACCTCTTAATGTATAACTATAAGGATAGGTACCACCACCTACATTCAAATAAATTCTACCGTTGTAAGGAGCAATGCAATTGGTTGATACTGTAGTTGTAGCGGAAATAGTTAAATCTCCAAACGATTCTAATGTTATATATGCTGTTCTAACAGTAGGACAAGCATTGTTACCTGCTTCACGAATAACAAAGTAATAAGTGCCTGCAGCTAAATTCGGAACAATGCCAGATGGGTCCAAAGTTAAGAAGTTGCCTTCACCGTTAATTTGGTATTGGTAGCTTCCGTTTCCGCCTTCTGCCGTAATTTTTACAGAGCCGGTAGAAGTTCCGCAATCAGGTTGGGTAACAACACTAACAGAAGTAGTCTGAATATTAGGTTCTATGTTTAATTTGATTTCTATATTTGTTGTGATATATTCACATGAATCGGCATTTATAACATATAAAGTATAATTTCCTACCGAAAGGTTATATATTGTAACCGGATTACTATTATTAATAACATTAAAATTTCCGTTATTTATACGATAGCTTAAAGGAAGTTTTGTTCCTTCAGCAGTAAATGTAATGCTACCGTCACCAGTACCATCACATTTAGCATCTGTAGTAGAAACGCCGGAAACCGTCAATCCTGAACCTTCAAAGCTTACAGAGAAAGTATCATATTTAACACAACCTTCCGAGTCCATGACAATGATTCCATAACTTCCGGCACTTACATATATATATGCAGTATCACCGGCAAAATTGACAAAATCATTATAGCCGATTATTTTATACGAATATCCCGGTGTACCGTTTTTAACAACAAGACGGGCTAAACCATCGTTAGCACATGTTGAAGGTTCTATTTCAACAAGTTGAACATCTAAACCGCCGATAGTATTTACTACAAATCCGTCTGCAAAAACAGAACAACCTCCGGCATCCCTAACTTCAAAAGTATGGGGACCATGGGCGAGGCCTGTAAATGTATTATTAGCGGGTAGCGGTGTTGAAACACCATCCAATATATATGTATAGGGTCGGGTTCCGCCCTGAACAAGAACTTGTAAAGTTCCGGTTGCAACACTACAATCATCTGTATCGGTTATTTCAAAAAGAGAAATAAACAGATCGGAATCTCTTGGGGTTAATGTGATTTCTTCACTTTCAACAGAAGTACATGTTAAGTTATCCAGGTCTTGAACATATACTATATAAGTACCAGCCGAGAGACCAATACCAGGAGTTATTTCCGTAATTATACCATCGGAAGGCAAAGGATAATATACATTTCCACCATCGAAATTATATCCGTAATTACCGCTTCCTTCGTAAACAGCAACATATATACTTCCGGTTGCATCGTCACAAGTAGGTTGAGTAACTACACTGATAGTACCTATATTAATATTAGAACCTCTTCCTAATCCGATTGTGAGTCCCATATTATTAATATAACATCCGGATTCATCACTAACTTCAACTTCATAAGTTCCTACTCCTAAATTAGGAATAACTACAGTAACAAAAGGAGTACCTTCTTCTCTTACAATTTCTATATATTCTCCGTTACCATAAGTATAATATAAGGTATCATTATCACCATTAGAATAAAATTCAATGTCAAGAACAATCTGGCCGCCGAATGTATTTTCACAAGTAGCATTTACTGCAGTAGCAGATAAAATTCCGAAACCAGGATTTTCTTGAGGTACATAAAAGGATACACTTCCACCACAATTATTTTTATCGGTTACAATTACTGTATTCCAACCAACATAGGCATTACCTCCTATAATAGGAGTATTAAATTCTTTCCAGCCTTGACTATTTAATCTATATTTATATGGTGCGTTATTTATATCAAAATTAAGAACTTCTACCTGAGCAGTTCCGAATAAATCACAATCCGAAGCCTGAGTTACAGTAGCTTGCAGTTCTATACCCAAATCCGCCTCAATGAGTACTTCTTCTATCGGATATTCGCAACCTGAATTATCTTTAATCCAGAAATTATATCTTCCTGCGGCAAAATTGGTTCCTATTATTCCGCTACGAGGTAAACCGGCATATTCGTTCCCATCCAGTTTATACTCATAAGGAGGTGTTCCGCCATTAGCAATTATCATAATTTCACCATCGGCAACTTCGCAACTTGTAACGTCTTTAAGAACAAATGCTTCTGCTTTTAAAGTGGTATGAATCGGCACTAAACTTATTGATAAACTTTGAGATGCAGAACATGCACTTGCAACTTTATTATGGACATATATTGTATAATGACCGGAAGTTAATCCTTCAATTAAAGCATATCCGTTTTCATTTAATTCTAAAGGTAAGTAAGTACCGTTTATATCGTTAATACTATATTCATATTCATTGTTACCTTCGTTTCTTGCAAATACGCCAATCCAAATCGAACCGCCGTCATCGTTACAATCAGGATATGTATAAGCTCCTATAGACCAAACTTCGGGCATTTCATCAACATAAACAATGAAATCAATGGAATCACGGGATTCACAACCATCATCGCCTACTTGAGCAGTATATGTATAGGTTGTTGTTTTCTGCGGGTAAACCAAAATCTCATTATCAACAACTCCATCAATGCGAGAGAAACTTCCCACTGGAGTATATGTTATATCTCCGCCTTCAGTAACATCTTTGCTAAATACGGAAAATACAGTAATATTCTCAATTGCTGATGTTTCATTTATATATTGACTTAGTTCTGTAGAGGCTCCAAGACATATTCTTGTATTTCCGCTACCTGTTAATGCAATTGTAGGAGCTGCATTAACTGTGAAAGGATAGTTAACAGGAATTAGCTGTGTAGTTTGTTCGTCAACAGTAACTGAATAAGTTGTTACCAAATTGAAGTTACCACGGACTGGCCATACAATTCTGTACTCGTCGGGATGTTCATTAATATCCGCATCACCTTCCAAAGGAATACGTGTAGGGGTCGCACCCGAAACTCCGTCTATTCTGACTGTTGTATAGTTTGATTTTCCTGCCGGTGCATAAAAAATAACAGTATCTCCTTCACAAACTGAGTTAGGACCATAGAAAGTTGCTATTGGAAATACATCATTATTACAAAAAGCAGTATCATTGTGTAAATGTACCAAAAGTTGCTCACCTTGTCCGAATGCTATTGCATCTGCGGCTTCTACGGCAAGTTGGAATGTTGATCCTAATGTCCAGGAATCACTCACCGGATAACCAATTCGTTTTACAAAAACATCGCTATTTTCATCAAGGATATTATTATTATCACTATCGATATAGAAATCAGCATATAATTTATCTCCCAATTCGGAAGAATAATCGGATTCGGAAAGAAAGTCGAAAGTTCCGTACCATTTGTTATCGGCAACGTTACCTCTTGCAACAGGAGCATCTTGAGGATAAATTAAACTAAATTTATATGCATCGACAACAAATTCAGGATAATCGCCATTAACTAAAAGGTTTATTTCACAATCTTGATTATCGCATTCTATATCTACTTTATAATACACCTGAGCATAAAAATCATAAGTAATACATTGTGCGAAAAATGTGGTAAACATAATTTCAAAGACAACAGAATCGCCTTCGGTTAAACCGTCAGGTATTGGGAAATATATCTCTACTCCGATAGCACCCGTTTGCGGATTTTCATAATCATCAATAGTAAACTCACTAAAGGCAGGAGCATTTGATATAGCAGTATATCCTAATGGAGTTTCCCCATCCGCTCTTAATATCTCAAAGCCATCAGGAATAAAGAAGTAAGCTGTTTCTGTAAGGGAGTTTGACATATAGTCATCACCTTGGGGGTAGAATGCAAGACGCATTACAACACTATCGCCATCGCGACCGATTGCTGCCGGCGGATCAAAAGTTGTTATTACATCATAATTAAAACTAACACCTCCTTCATCCAGAACAGTTCCGAACACATCTGTCGTAACCCTCGGAGCCGGTGAGGCTATCGCGTTATCACAAGCATCATTAGCATCTACAATAATTTCGTAAGCGCCGCCATTGAAAAATCCGCAACCTGCATAAACTTCTATTTTGAAGTATATTGAGTCTTCACTATTTAGTACAAAGTTATCATCCTCAATATTTTCAGTCATTCTCCATTTTGTAGTTGAATTTACATCAGCCTCACCTCTTTCGTACTCATATAATTGTGTCCAATCAGTAAGTTCCGGATTGTCAATGTCATATTCAGGGGTATAATACGCGTTTCTAACGCCTATTAAAGTATTATCCGCATTATCACTAAATATTATATCCAGATTACTAATCTGTCCGACTCCTGTTGATTTCATTTTAACGATATAAGCCGTATCTTGACATACATTTTGCAATGTAGTAGGTTGTTCAACCATTTCAATCGTATAACTTGTAGGATAAGGCAATATTTCAAGGTCAACAGTTTCAATAACATATCCGCAAACTCCGGTTTGAACTCTTAATTGTAGAGTTACATTATTTTCGTTAGCATTAGGACGTGTATAGGTTGTAGGAACTACCTGACTTGTTGATGTAATACCACTAGCTTCACGTTGGGGAGAGTAATTACCCACAACATCATTTATATATCCTACTCCGGGACTGCTAGGATCATCTAAGTACCAACCGTAGAAAGTAGCTGTTGTTGTGCCTGATATAGTAGGTGTCAACACAAAACCTTCCGTATAACATTTTGAAGAATTATCAACTGTTATTGATAATTCAGGCATTTGTTGTACTGTAACAACAGTAACTGCTCGATCCTCCTCTAAATTTTCACAATAATTACTTCCGCGAACAGATACATAATAAGTTATGCTTGTTGTTACATTTGTTGTTAAAGAACCGGTATTGTATTGTGGGCCTACGCCAATCTCATTTCCAGAACTGTCATACCATGTAAAAACTGGATCAGTGATATTTGCACCGGCCGCAAGAGAAGCAGTAAGTACAACCGAATTTCCGGTACATATTGTTCCTCCATTCGTTACATTAATCTGGGCTGCTATCGCGTTAGGATTAATCGTAATATCAATATAATCTCTTGCAACAGACACACAACCTGTAGTACTTTCAAATACCGCTTCGGCATAATATCTTTTAGTTGTTTGCTGTGTTACAATCGGCAATGTTATTGTAGCAGGACTTCCTGTAGCAATATATTCTCCGCCTGTTTCCGATTCATACCAATATATGGTAGCTTCAGCATCTGTTGTTGCAGAAAGTACAACTTGGCTTTCTTCACATAAAACAGTAGAAATAGTAGTTGTAATATTTATGACCGGAGCCGGCAATACTGTAAGAGTAAACTGTACACGTTCGCTTTCGCAAGGAGTTCCTACTGTCACGTCTTCAATATCTACCACCCAAAATGTTTGATTACCAGTTACACCTGTAACAATAGGGCTATCAAGAGGCGTACCTCCTGTGGCAGAAGTATAGAAATTATAAGGTATTGTTCCTCCAACAACGGCATTTTGAAGATCTATATCTTCTCCATAGCACACTGTTAAATTTTGAACGTTAGGTGCAGCCGGATAAGGATATATTGTAACTACGACTTCAAATGAAATACCCGCACAAGGGACATCCTCATCTTCAGATAAAGAATAAGGCGTAACTACATAAACAACATCAACCGATGTTGTGCCGTTATTGACAAGTGTACCATTAAAGTTTGTTTCATTAGTACCCGCGGCTAAACCTGTTATATTGGTAATCGGATCCGGCGCTTCCCAGCTGTACGTAGTAACGGTATTAGCGGGAAATACAGAATTACCGATTTCTGTTTTAGGATCGATATTGAATTGAGCGCCGCTACATGCATTTACTTCCAACTGAGTATTTGCCGGGACATTAGCTCTTGGTAAAACTTCTATCCATACAGGTACCAAGTCGGTTAAACACATAGAGTTATCTATCTGAGCTCTAACCCAATAGTTTCTTGAAGTAGTCGGCGAAACATTAGCATTGACCGGTACTGTTCCGGCAGCATTAGAATATACTGTATATGTGTATGTAAGTTCTGTAGGATAACCTTCCGGAAGGCTTTCAGGGTCAGCAGGAATAAGCGTAACAAAATCCAATATGTTAGTTGAAGAACCTTCACATATTGTATCACTGCTTTGAGATAAAGATATTTCGGGTACCGGCAGGTCAATAAGATAAAAAGTCCAATAACACACGTTATACGGATCATTAGGAATTGCATAATATGCGGTTCTATCCTCTATAGGATCCAAATATGAATCTGGGCCAGGAAAAGGATTATTTATCGTATATTCTTCAACAGTAGGGTCGTCAACCGGGGGTTTTCCTGTGCTGGGATCAATTTTATTGTAAAATTTCGCCCCATTTATAAAATATTGTGCAACATCCGCATAAGGTACAGATGTAGGTGATTCGGCACATAAACTAATAGAACGAATTTCATAGACCGTTTGATTATCTCCACATTCATCAAGAGCCTCAATTGTCAGCTGCGGAGGAGTTGTAATAGGTTCGTCGTCACAGGGTGCATTTCTATATCCGTAGATAAATGGCCATTGTCCGAAATTTACTCCGGATATATGTCCTTTACCGGATGATTCGCCATAGACAACTATCTGCGGCACACACTCGTCCGAACCTGCAAGAATATAACAATCGTCTGTGATTACTACAGAAAAAGTCAGTCTTGCCAATAGTTCATAAGTGGTAGTTACTCCGGGCTGTTCTATTTCTGCCGATTGATATATGTAATCGCCAACATACCACATTACCTGCCCTGAAGCTCCTGAAGAAACGTCAAATCTAAATTCGGAATTGTTATCATCAGGTATTCTCGGATAAGTAGGGTACGGATATTTATTATTAAAATTATTCAAGCTATCTCTATTCCAGAAGTATTCCTCATTGTGTGAATGGTATTTTGCCGTATAAGGAATAGGCATGGCAATCAAAAGACTGTCAATAGCTTCATCTCCTTTATTTCTTATTTCAAGGGTATATGTAATAGTGTCTCTCGGATATAATAATATGCTGCCGAGACCGGCTTCCGGATCATAATCTATTTGTTCGCCATTGATCATAGCCACCATATTCAGGGCTTCCGGTTCGGGGATATAAGCATCAATAGCGGCGACAAGACTGTATATTATGTATGTATCCTGAGTAGAACCATATCTAAAGCTCATTGAGGTTTGGTTATTAGTTACAAACCGTTTATCAGAATTGGCAAGGTTAAATAAAGCAATATCAACTCCGGTATTATTTTCTATTTCAGGAAATCTATCACTGGACACCTGTATTTCACTTCGGAAAAAATTATTAGTACCGGGAGTATATATTTGACCGTCACGATTAATATATGAATAATCACTTACGGCCGTTTGCGGAATTCCGTTAACTTGTCTGGCAACCTGAAAATACTCACCGTTTATATCCAAATCGCCTTCCCCTGCCATTAGACCGAGCTTAACATTAATTTCTCCGTCTTGTACGGAATGTATACCATTAATTGCAAATTGGTTGGCACCGGTTGTACTACCTGCCATATATGCATAGCCATCGAAGACAACTATGTCTCTCCATGGAAATACCGAATTCTCATATACTACTACCATACCCCAGTTACCATAATAACCGGTTCCGCCGCCATCGCCTTCAAACAAGGCTATTTCAGAAACAGTATATTCTCCCACTCCTCTTTGACGGACAAAATCTGTTACATCAACATATCCTACAAACATGTTTCCACTTGCAGTTCCCGGATAATAAATATCCTCTGTTGAGGCGGTAAATTGTGTATATGCTCCGTCATTCGCATGTTTTATTTGAACAACATTCTTAGTATATGTCTTACTTGCTACAGAAGTAGAAGCCCCGACATTAATTCGGGCAGTAGATAATGCGGCAACGGCAGCACTAATTCCACCACCTGAAGTTCTTGTCATTTGGTCAACAGTAATAATATTATTACTAATAGTACCTAAATTAATAGGTCTAAAAGTAACAGTAATAGAACTACCTTCTTCAACCACACTATAAACAGTTGGGTATATCCAATTAGCATTGTTACCAGTGCCCGTCGCATATCTAATGTACGGATAAGTATTTAAAAAGTCAACATACCAGGTTACATTTGTATTATTCGCATTTGTCCTAAAAGAATATCTTGGGTAATAATCTCCGCCCGAACCAGCACGAGCTACTGTCATGGTTCTGTTTGTATTTGTAGTTCCGGGTATTTGTGTACTATTACCGATTGTTTGCTGGTTTGTTATTGTACCTTGAATGACCTTTGCACCCGATACAACCGTCATTGAAGCCGCTGCTGATGTCGTAGTTTGCGATCTTCCGGACCAATATAACCCGGCATATATTATGTTAGTACATTCATGGTTAGCATTATAATCATCCGGAAATTGCAAATCTGCTGACGATGAGTTAAGAGTTGACGGATCTCCGTCAACATCAACATAAATCATGTTATTATTACCATTCCCTGTACCAAGTGAATAATTTTCCAATGTCATATTGGTATTACCAATAAGCAAGAAATCACCACGCACATTATAAATCTGTCTGCTTTGTGCAGACCCTTGATCAGAGGTTCGCGGCTCAAATTCCACACGAACCTGTGCATTTATCAGATTAGGAACAAGTGCCAGGGCAAATGTCACAAGGATTGCTATTTTAGCAACTCTTTTTCCAGTAAATAGATTGTAAAAACTACTCATAATATTTATTTTTTATGCTTTTAAATTGAAATGTTCTTTTTTTATTGTGAAATTGATAATTGATATAATACAGTGATAGGTTTATCGCCTGTTTTTATCATATTTTGTACTAAAGATAATATACAAGAATCGCTGGTATTACCGCAAGCTTCATATGTAAAACTAATTATAATATATTCCAAATTGCTGAAACTATTCAAAAGAGAAAGGTCCAAATCGGAATAATTCAAATCATCAATATAAATATGCAAGACCTTTACATTTTTGTAATCTTCTTCTTTATCATACAATTTATTTACCGCATTATCTCGGCATTTTGCCAGAATTGCAGGTTCTGCCGAATTTATAGTTATTCCGCCATTATTTATTAAAACAGTGGGTTGAATTCCAAAAAACAAATTTCTTAGTTCTTCATTCTTTTCAATTGCTTCTTCTACACGCATAAAAGTAATCGCATTTTGTGTAGCCGGTAAAGAAGACATTAATGAAAATTCCACGAACATTGTAGTTTCATTTGCTTTGTTTGCTTGTGTTATGGCATTCATTGCATTAACATTGGTAAAAGTAAAAATTGTAAGAGATACTAATACCAAACCCGTTTTAAAAATTCGGGTTTTTTCATTTTGTGTTGTTTGTTTTTTCATTTTTTATTTTAATTTTATTATTTTTCTTAGCAATTAGATTTGATATATATACACAACAAAAACATATTATTATATAATTATATAATAATACATTTCCTTTAAATATAATAAAGAGATGAAGCATTCTTTATAATTAACTTAATATCAATTATTTTTACAACATAAAACGTTAAATGCATAAGCAAATAACATTAAATTTTCAATAAAAATCAATAAGTTAAAAGCAACTTATCTCCCTCAAAAACATGCTGCAAAGATAATATTTTTTATAAAAACGGCTACTTTTTTTATCTATTTCAATAAAATTTTTTGTTAAAAATTCTTAGATTGCAAATTACTTTTTAAAACACTAATTAGCAACTATTTGAAACTATACAGGAAAATATCTTTTCTTTGTGTAGTTTTTCGATTAACAACAAAATTAAATTACAAAGATTTAATCCGGTAAAAAGGTTTAAAATTTACAAAATCTAAACTGCTTTATATTGAAGCCTCCTCAACAAGACTATAAAAATATTATAAATTGTCAATTGAAAAAACTACATTTGCAAAAAAGTTTACCGTGAAAAAGAATATCATAATAATAATGTCAATATTTGTTATATCAACAATTATTTTTAACGTTGCAAAATTCTTTTTACCGCCAAATTTTCACGGAATACAATTTTATAGTTTTATCTTCATAACAGATTTAATATTTTTAGTTTTATTAACACAAATTATCGAATTTGGCAATTCAAAGTTTCAGAGACAAAAAGATTCGAGAATTGAAACAGATTTATCAGAATACCAATTTATCAACAAATCTTTATTCTCCAACTTTTCACTTTTCATTTATTTTCTTCCATATATCCTACTTTTATTCACAGCAATTACCGGAATAATCTATCCTATACCGGATTGGAATATATACTTTAAACTGATAATAGCAACTTTGTTGTTTGCATTAATGATAGCTCATTTTATTTTCAACGGGTTAGTACTGATTTTATGGATAATCTTGAAATTAAAATCCTTGATTACCGGTTCCAAACTTCATGTCTCAAATTCAAAGGCTCAAGCGTCGGATTATCAGTCTGAAAAATTAAAAACCAAAGAAAAGAGAAAAAGGAATACTTTTCGTTCTTTTATGTCTTCAAGATTAGCTTTTCTATCTTTGCCCTTTGTAATCAGTATATTTATATCTTTAGCAATACTTCTCTTTTGCGTTACGGCACCATTCACATGGACAAAATCAATAAAAACAACAAAAATTAACATTTATTCTGAAATAATTCCAATCAACTTCAAAGATTATAAAATCATACAACTTTCGGATATACATGCAGACTACTTTTCTAATGATAAAATGGTACTTAAAGCTGCTAAAATCATTAATGATGAAAATCCAGATCTGATTTTAATTACAGGTGATTTTGTTTCTTACAAATCTTCGGAACTCAAACCTTTGATAAACAGTTTGAAGGAATTCAAAGCTTCTTACGGCATATATGTTGTTTTGGGAAATCACGATTACGGCACTTATTATTATAAAACTTCTAAGGATAAGATTTTTGAAACTGAAAATTTTAATGAGTTATTGAATTATTTTGAAGAATTGAATTGGCATTTACTTCGTAATGAAAGTGTTTATCTTATTCAAGATAATGATACCATAGTTCTTGCCGGAACCGAGCATTATAATCGCAAAGATTCTCATTATCCAAGCAATGCGGATATTGGCCTATCTTTAAAAAATGTTCCGGAATCACTTCCGGTAATATGTATGACTCATAATCCCGATTATTGGGTTGATGTTATTCAATATATTAACAATTATGTTTTTTTAACACTCAGCGGACATACTCACGGAATGCAAATCGGTATATCCGGAAAATCAAATTTAAATCTATATCGACTTAAAAATAAATACACGGCAGGATTGTATGAACATAATAACCGGTATTTATACATTAATACCGGTTTTGGCAGTGTCGGGTTTCCATTTCGAATCGGGTTAAAACCCGAGATCACAGTGATTGAATTGAAAGTGGCGGATTAAATGATTAAATATTACTTCGGCCTGAAATCATGATAATATATTCTTAATCAGGAATAATCATGTAAACAAGATTAACTGACCTTCAAAGTTTACATATTATTTAATGGATAATGACGGTTAACAATTTTCCAACCTTTATTGGTTTTAATTTTCTCAACTTTCAACTTCTTCATCTTCCAATTCAATAACTTCGCCGAGTAATGCCGTACTCTGTTCCTGAGGCAACTCCTGTACGGTACGGAGTTTTCTTTCAATGGCACGGGAACGAACGCCGGCTTGATCTATAACATTAACAGTTTCTTGAAGTTTTTTCTTTGTCTTATCTAATATAATTCCGAAATTACCGAATTCTGTTTTTACCGCACCAAGAATTTCCCAAACTTCACTAGATCGTTTCTCAATGGCTAACGTCCTGAAACCCATTTGCAAACTATTCAGAAAAGCAGCTAAATTAGTAGGACCGACTACTGTAATCTTACATTCTCTATGTAAGGTTTCAACTAACCCGGGCCGTCTTAAAATTTCGGCATAAAGTCCTTCAGTAGGAACAAACATAATAGCAAAATCCGTAGTAACAGGCGGATTAATATATTTATTTCTAATATCTTTTGCACATTTTTTAACTGAATTTTCAAATTGAGTAGCAATGGCTTCCACCTCTTTCGGATTCATATTTGCAACATTATCGTAACTATCTACGAGCCTTTGATAATCTTCTATAGGAAACTTCGAATCAATCGGCAATAAAAGAGACTTGTCATCCGGATTTTTTCCCGGAAGCTTTATTACATATTCCACTCTTTCCTGACTGCCTTCTCTAACCATTGCATTTCTTTCATATTGTTCGGGAGAGAAAATTTGTTCTAAAATAGCACCAAGTTGTATTTCTCCTAAATTACCTCGCGTTTTAACATTCGTTAGTACTTTTTTCAAATCACCAACACCTGATGCTAAAGTTTGCATTTCACCCAGACCTTTATGAACCTGTTCCAGTCTTTCACTAATCATTTTAAATGATTCGTTAAACCTTTTTTCAACCGTTTCCTGAAGCTTTTCATCAACAACTTTACGCATTTCCTCGAGTTTTTTACTATTATCCTCCTGTAATGTTTTAAGTTTATTTTCAACCGTTTCGCGTATTTCCTTCAGTTGGTCTTGAGTAGCAGCTTTTATTTGTTCCTGTTTATTAATAAGATCATTGAATTTCTGAATTTGCAGTTCATTAAACTCTTTCACATTCTGAGTAAATTTATCCTCAAAAGATTTTAAAGTTTCCTTTTGTTCCGTTCTGCTTTCTTTAGAAGATTTATCCAATTGATCTTGAAGAGCTTTTGTTTTTTCATCGAAATTTTTAACTAATTCGGCCAATTGTTTTGAAAAGATCTCAAACTGATTTTTCTGAGCATTGGAAAGATCGGTTACTGTTCTTGAAAGATTATCTCCCAAAAGTTTAAATGAATTATTAAGTTCCTCTCTATTTTCTTTGAAGGATTTCTGATTTTCTTCACGATTACGGGCAAACTCATCTCTGATTATAGAATCTATCTTTGCAAGATCAGAATATATTCTCACGAGTTTGTCATTGATTTCACTTGTATCGAGTTTAGGGTTTCTTGTAAGTAATACAATTAAAAGTATTATTATAGCTGTTAGTAAAATTATTATCGCAATGTTCATGCCTTTAGACTCCGTGTTTTTTATTTACAAAATTATAGAATTAACATTTTTAAGAATATTATATATATAACACTCTCTTTATCATATATTAATTATTAAATACTAACTGATCCAGGTATTTCTGTACTTTCTCAACATGCGTACCTTCTTCTCTGTCCGGACGTCTATTACCGAAAGCCTCGTAAATTTCCGCACCTTCGCAAAAAACTTTAACATCTTCTACATAAGATCCTTCGTCGCCACCACCACAAGTGAAAAACGGGATAACTTTTTTACCGGAAAAATCATATTCTTTTACAAAAGTAAAAATCGGAGTTGCGGCTGTTCCGAACCAAATCGGAGTACCTAAAAACACAATATCATACTCATCCATATTCTCCACTTTATTTTGTACTTCGGGCAAGTAATCGCTTTCCATTTCAACTTTTACAATATCAATTACTGTTTTTTCATCCGTCGGATAAGGAGTTAGCAATTCTATTTCGAATATATCGCCACCGAATTTATCGTGAATTTGTTCGGCTACTTCCCGCGTATTTCCGGTTAAAGAATAATACGCTATTAGAATTTTCGGTTCGGGAACTTTCTCGATTCTTATTGCACCGGTATCTTTTTTGGTATTATTACATGCTAATAATAATACACTTAATAAAATAATTAAAAGTGATTTCGCTTTCATAAGTTTATAATAGTTAATAATTAAAATTCCGCACAAAATTACAAGAATTTCAGATAAGGAACAAAATTTAACGATTATTTTTCTTTTGTTGCCGACAAATCAGTTAGCATTAATTTTAAAACCATTACTTAATAAAAAAAGAACCCCTAAAATATTTTTCGGATTCCCCTGACGTTTTATTAATAAATTCTTAAAAATTTTTAGAATGACTTACATGGTTTTCGATTTTTTACACATATATCCTCATATTTAAAAAAGCGGTTGATCGGCTTTCTCTTCCAATATAATTATTATAATCTTTTGTTTTTTAATTCCCATAATCTCTATAATATAATTAAATTAGGTATACAATAAAACGAATATAATGTTAATAAATCCCAAATTGTTTTTTATCTTTGCAAAATTATAAATTTTTATTATTAATAACTAAATTAAACTATTTAATCTAAAATTTTATGTCTATGAAAAAATTACGTATATTGTTATTAACATTATTTGTTATTCCTGCTATTTGTAATGCTCAAATCGATGAGGATTTCTTTCCTAATACAGGGACCAAATCTATCGGTTTAGATCTGGGATATTTATTAAAAGGTATTAGCAACTTTGGGGAAGATGATATAGATAATATTGTTAAATCTTATCAATCAGCTATTTTCTTAAGGACCTTCTTGTCAAAGAATTTAGCTCTACGTACACGTCTGGATATTGGCATCAATAATTCAAAAACTCTACTTTATGTTAGAGACGATAACACTTTCAGGAACGATCCTATGGCTGTTAATCCTGTTACCATTGACACACGCAAAGAAAGAAATACATACTTCGAACTAGGAGTTGGGTTGGAATATCGTCATAATGTTTGGAGACTACAAGGGTATTGCGGCGGAGAATTATTTGGTGGTGCAAATATAAAAAAATTGCATTTTGAGTACGGAAATGCTATTACTGCAGAAAATAAACTTCCATCTACAGCTAATTTCGGAAATAATTTTATATCTCAATTGCCTAATCAATCGCCTACTTCAAACATGGTTTATAATGGTTATAGAATTTTAGATTATGATAAACTTAAAACCATAACATTAGGGGTTGCTGCTTTCGTGGGTGTTGATTTCTTTATTTGTAAAAATATTTCTATCGGTCCGGAATTTCGCCTCGCAGCTTCATACAATTTTGTTGGTGAGAGTAATGCAATAACAGAAGAATGGAGTAGCATTACAAATGATGTTTCCGTCGGAGAACAACCGATATATCCGAAATCATCCTTCTTTACATTAAAACCAACTGGTTATCTAAACTTAATGTTTTATTTCTAAAAGCTTAAAGCCAAATTTTGAGCATCAGCATTTTAACAAAGAAATAAAGAAATGTTGATAACAACCCTCAACTCAATAAAACAGAATGTTAATTATGAAATACTAACAATCTTTTTAGGTATTCAGAACCTTTAAATAAAAAAGCCCGAAATCTCTTCCGGGCTTTTTTTATTTAACTAATTGTTACTTCTTTATTTTGAGATTTCAAATTCTACACGACGATTTTGAGCTCTGCCTTCCGGAGTTGTATTGGTTGCAACAGGTTTATCAAAACCATAACCTACTGTGGTTAATTTTGCAGGAGCAATGCCATTAGAAACAAAATAATCTTTTACGGCATCCGCACGCTTTTTAGAAATTTCTTTGTTAGCAGCAGCAGAACCTACATTATCAGTATGACCGGAAATAATAATTTTATTCCAATTTTTATTAGCATTTAAAATAGTAATAATTTGATTTAATAAATTTTTCGCATTATTTGTAAGGTTATACGAATTAAATTCAAATTCAATATTTTCAAATGCAATTGAAACAGATTCCAGCGCCTCCAATTTTTCAAGTTCTTTTTCCAATTGATATAGTTTCTCATTTTCTAATCTGTATAATCTACTTCTTAAATCATTATAATCTTTTTTAAGATTATTATTCTCATCAGAAACTTTTGAATAACTATTTTCAAGTTCATTTACTCGTTGAACCAAGTCTTCATCAGTTATTTCGATTATTCTTTCAATTATAATTTCTTCAACAGGAGCAGGATAATATTCACTTGGAATCATATTACGAACATGATCTTTTTTAGCTGCGCCGATTTTCCATCTGAGTCCGATATTAACAGCCAACGCATCATTACTGGTTACATCTGCAGTACCGCCTAAATTAGGTTTTGTATAATATCTGTATTGACCTTCAAGTAATAATGATATTGACTTACTTACATTAAATTCAATATCAATACCGCCGACACCTAAAGCAGAGAATTGTCTATCTACATAATCAGCATCCGCAGGAGTCTGGAAAGTGTAAAAACCTGCGCCGAGTCCAAAAGTAAAATAGAAATCAATAAATCTCCAGCCACCGGATCTGTATGGGGTTAATACATTCGACATATTAATCGAATTCATCAATACTACATCTATAGTATTACCTTTATAAGTATTTCCATTTACACCTCTGTTGTATGTAAAATAACTGCCTTCAAGTCCTATACTATAATAAGGATTAACGGCATAATCTACAAAAGCTCCGAATGACCAACCACCTTGACTGATATATTTTTTCATTGTGGTTTCTCCGGTAGCACGAGGCATAACGCGGAAATAATCCAATCCGCCTTTAGCTCCGATAGACCAATGAGAGGTATTTTTTCTCATTGTTTTAACTTCTTGATTCGATTGCGCAAAAATTACTGTACTAAAAGCAAGTACTAATGCTAAACTTAAAATTAGTTTTTTCATAAAAATAATGTTTTATTCGTTCTTGTTAATTATTTGATTATTTAAATTTTAATAGTTTTATATATTTAATAAACCCCTTACCGGATTAAATTATAAATTTTGAGGTGCAAAGATATAACAAATTTATATTTAACATTTATTTTTCTAAATAAATTATAAATTCAATGTATAAACCAAAACAGAGTTAATGTAATATAAATTTAAAGTTAAACTTTGAACCTCAAATTTATTATCTTTTACTGTATATTCTTAACTATTAATTCTTAACAAGCCCTCTCGATTTCATGTAAGGAACACTTGAAGGTTCTTTGCCACGGAAATTAAAATACTGAATCATAGCTTCGTCATTACCGCATTCCGTTAAAATATATTTACGGAATTTCGCAGCTAAATCTTTATTAAAAATATCTCCGGATTCAACAAAGGCTTGATAAGCATCTTTGTCAAGAACTTCCGCCCAAGTATAAACATAATAACCTGCAGCATATCCGTCACCACTGAAAATATGTCCGAAATAAGTAGAACGGTAACGCGGAAGAATTTCAGGAATTAATCCGTAATTTGTCATAGAATTCTTTTCGAAAGAATTAACATCAACTTTATCAACTCCCATTCTATTATGCCAAGCAAGATCAAGTAATGTAGCCGCAAGCAGTTCCGTTGTATTAAATCCCGTATTGAAAGTGCTTGTTTTCTGAATCTTTTTGATTAAAGCATTTGGAATAACTTCACCTGTTTCATAGTGAGTAGCATAAATTTCCAACATTTCGGGTTCAGAACACCAATTCTCCAATATCTGTGAAGGAAGTTCGATCATATCTCTCGGCATATCGCCACTAATACGGCTATACGGACTGTAAGAGAATAATCCGTGCAAAGCATGACCGAATTCGTGGAATAAAGTTTCCGTTTCATCAAAGGTCAGTAAAGCTGGTAAATCTCCTGTGGGTTCTGTGAAATTGCAAGTAATAGTTACAATAGGATAAATACGTTTACCGTTTATATCTGCGCCGCCCTCTCTGAGTCCGGAACACCAGGCTCCCTGACCTTTTCCGGGACGAGGAAAATAATCCAAATATAACAATCCTACATGATCTCCGTTTGCTTCTTTAACTTCAAATACTTCTACTTCAGGCAGGTAAACAGGAATACCTTCGAGCTTTGTAAATGTAATTCCATATAATTTATTACTCAAATAAAACATTCCGTCTCTTACATTTTCAAGTCTAAAATACGGTTTAAGTTCATTTTCATCAAGATCGTATTTCTCTTTACGTAATTTTTCGGCATAATACCACCAATCCCAAGATTCGAGTTTAAATTTATTGCCTTCTTTATTACTAATTTTTTGTAAATCTTTCAATTCTTGTTTTGCAACATCAAGAGCAGGAGACCAAATATCTAAAATAAAATCTAAAACCGTAGTTGTTTTTTGTGCCATATTATTAGATATCTGATAATCAGCAAAAGAATTATATCCCAACAACTTAGCTTTTCTAACTCTTAACGTTGTAATATCTTGAATAATAGTTTTATTATCATTTTCATTATTATTATTTCCTCTCATGTAATAAGCTTTATAAAGCTTTTCACGAAGATCTCTTTTCTGGGAGAATTGAAGAAAAGGCAACATTGATGGTTTTTTAGTCGTAAATAACCATTTGCCTTCGCTTCCGTCATTTTTGGCAGCAATAGCGGCGGCGGCAATAACATTGTCCGGCAAACCGGCCAAATCATCTTCATTCTCAATGTACATCTTGAAATTATTGGTTTCTGAAAGAAGGTTTTCATCAAATTGTAAAAATAACATCGATAATTTACCGTTGATATCTTTTAAAGTTTCCTTATCCTGCGGAGATAAATTTGCTCCGTTTCTTACAAAATCGTCATAATATTTTTCCACAACTCTGATCTGATACCTATCAAGACCGCATTCATTACGGGTTTCGTAAACCGTTTTTATTCGATTAAAAAGTTTTTCATTCAAAGAAATCTCGTCACCATGTAGTGATAACATAGGTGAGATTTCTTGTGCAAGAGCTTGTATATCATCGTCAATATTATTAGATAAAATACAGAAAAATGCCGCACAAACCCTATTTAAATCTTCACCTGATTTATCAAAAGCGAGAATAGTATTTTTAAAATTAGGCGCTTCGGAATTATTAATTATTGCAGCAATTTCTTTATTATGTTTTTCGATACCGGCTTTTACAGCAGGTAAATAATGTTCCGTTTTGATTTTATCAAAAGGCGGTACTTCGAATGGAGTCTCATAAGTTTGTAATAAAGGGTTATTCATGTCAATGTTTTTTTCTGTTTTCTGATTTTTACACGCAACGAAACTCACACATATAGCGAGTGTTAGAATAAAAAGTTTTTTCATATAAATTCAATTTTATTTTGGCTACAAAAATAACTTTTTTAATTAAGAATTAAGAATTTGAATATTGATATTTATATCATTTTTTTATTTATTGCTAATTATCTTTATAATATAAAAAGTAAATTTGATTATAGATAATCTTAGAATTTACCTTCATATAATTCCGGAATAAAATATTTTAAATATTAATAAGTTAATTATTAACGATATATTCTCAATAATTTCTTACCTTTGCAAAATTTTTGATATGACAACAGATAATAACGAAAACTCTTTGCAAAAAAGGTTTTCATCAGATAAAAAGAACAACTCTGAGAGCAATTTTTATTCGGAAAGAAAAAGAAGTCCGCGGCCAAAGAGAAATGATAATATTCTTTCTTCGGATGATTATTCTATTTCGGAAACAGAGATTGAATATAATCCTAAAAGACGAAAAGAATTTAATAATAGAAAAGATGATAGAAGAAACGACAGAGATTCTTCTATAAAAAGAAATAATTCAGAAAGGCCGTATTCCGATAATCATAGAAATAATTCAGAAAGACCGTATTCTAACCGGAAAAATAATTCTTCTTCGGAGAATAAGGATTATAATGATTCTAAGAGACCTTATAATAATAACGACAGAGATTCTTCTATAAAAA